>CAYGTG010001136.1:0-3073 GCA_964352485.1 uncultured Nannocystaceae bacterium
GTCCTCCAGTTCGAACAACCGGGCGACGTGGCACTGTTTGAGATCGACAACGACGGCCACACCTGACCGACGAAGTCGAACTTCTCCTCGACCGGCCCCGCAGAGACGATTCGACCTTGAGCGGCGTCATCCGTCTCGCGCACTGCTGGTCACCCGAGCGGGTTGTTTGCCTGGCATCATGACGAGAACCGTGGCGTACTATTCCGGTGCGGATTACCACAGTGTTGCGTCGGGTTCCCTCGGTCACGATGCTTCTGGTGGGCTGCGGTGACGAACCTGTAGGGCATGCGACCTCGGAGTCGACCGCGAACGGAAGCACCGGCGCGATATCGCCGCCCACTGGGAAGGACAGTGGGGTCTCGACTGACGGCGGGAGCGCGACGTCCGGGGCGGCGGCGGAGACAACAGGTGCTGGAACGACAGGTGCCGGAACGACAGGTGCCGGAACGACTCTCGGCGAGGGCTCCTCGAGCGGCACGGATACGGCAAGCGTGAACGATGGGCCGGAGGCCGTCGACGACACGATTTTTGCTGTCCAGGACACCTCACTCGTTCTGAAAGCGGCCGACAGTCTACTCAGCAACGATTCGGATCCCGACGGGGACCTCGTGACGGTCGCCGCGTACGAAGGCATCTCGGGTCGCGGTGGTACCGTCGTCATCGCGGCGGACGGGACGCTTGCCTACCTTCCTCCCTTTGGTTTCTGGGGGACCGATAGCTTTGCCTACACAATCGAAGACGCGGCCGGCGCAACGGCGACGGCGTCTGCCACGGTGTACGTCGGACCGGTCCGGATCCCGTTGGCCGCCGTCACGGCGGGGGTAGGCGGCTTCGTGATCGACGGAGAAGAGGGGGACTTCTCGGGGTTCCCGGTGAGCGGCGCCGGAGACGTCAACGGGGACGGTCAGGACGACCTCGTGCTCGGGGCGTACCAGAACGACGACAATGGGGAGCTTTCGGGGCGGAGCTACGTGGTGTTTGGGAGAGTCGAGACGGCTCCCGTTCAACTCAGTACGGTCGCCGGGGGGATGGGGGGCATCGCGCTCGCTGGCGAGGCGGCTGGAGACCGCTCTGGCTACTCGGTGAGCGGTGCCGGAGATGTGAACGGCGACGGCCTGGATGACGTCATCATCGGGGCCTTCTGGGCCAACGCCAACGGAGTTCGATCGGGACGGAGCTACATCGTCTTTGGAGGTGAGGAAATGCCGACTGTGCAACTCAGCAGCGTGACGGCGGGCTCTGGAGGATTCGTCCTCGAGGGCGAAGC
Organism: uncultured Nannocystaceae bacterium; assembly: GCA_964352485.1. Taxonomy (GTDB): domain Bacteria; phylum Myxococcota_A; class Polyangia; order Nannocystales; family Nannocystaceae; genus CAJXVA01. The sequence continues at coordinate 1,268 of CAYGTG010001136.1, forward strand.
CGAGTTCGACAATTCAGCTCGCTCGGTCAGCGGTGCAGGGGATGTGAACGGGGACGGCTTGGACGACCTCATCGTGGGTGCGAACGGTGCCGACCCTAACGGCCTGATTTCGGGGCGGAGCTACGTCGTCTTCGGGAAGGCGGACACAACGGCGGTTCCGCTCAGTGCAATCGCCGCGGGTGTCGGCGGCTTCGTCCTCAACGGGGCTTCCACCCAGGACCTCTCAGGAAATCCTGTAAGTAGTGCCGGCGACGTCAATGGAGACGGCATGGACGACCTCATCATTGCGGCGTACCGGGCCAGCCCCAATGGCGCATTCTCGGGGCGAAGCTACGTTGTGTTTGGGAAGGCCGACACCACGCCTGTTGAGTTGGGCGCGGTTGCCGAAGGTGTCGGTGGCTTCGCCCTGGACGGAGAGGCGGGCGATGACCGCTCTGGCATTTCGGTAAGCGGCGCTGGAGACGTCAACGGGGACGGAATGGACGATCTCATCGTAGGCGCGGACGGGGCCGACCCCAATGGGCTCCGCTCCGGGCGAACCTACGTCGTGTTCGGCAAGAGCGACACCACAGCGGTGCAGTTGAGTGCTGTCACCGACGGAGTGGGCGGGTTCATCCTCGACGGGGAAGCTGGTGGCAATCGGTCGGGCCGCTCGGTGAGTGGTGCCGGTGACGTCAATGGGGACGGGCGGAGCGACCTTCTCGTCGGTGCATATCGAGCTGTAACCAGCGGAGGAAACTTCTCGGGTAGGAGCTACGTGGTGTTCGGGAAGTCCGACACAGCCCCAGTTCAACTGAGTTCGATCGCGAGCGGTATGGGCGGCTTCGTCCTGGATGGTGAGACGGAAGCTGACCAATCGGGGATCTCGGTGAGTGGGGCGGGCGACGTCAACGGAGACGGCATCGGCGACATCATTGTCGGAGCTCCGTTCGCGGATACCGAGGGCGAGAACTCCGGGCGGAGCTACGTGGTGTTTGGCGTACCTACCGCCAGCGACTGATTCGGCGCTTTACCGGCACCGGCTGCGTTGTCGACCCGACATCACTTGTCGGCAAGGTCGCACCCAACGCCGCACAAGCTTAGCGTGCATCCTTACACCGATCTCGCCGCACCCCTTAGTACGGCCGCCGACGTTTTGAACCCAGAGCGCGCGGCGGCGTTCGTGTCTACGCGGGCCCCGGCGAACACTTGCTGTTCGCGACCGCCGGTCAACAGCGGATCGGTGTCACGCGGTCGAAGGACTACTCATCGACGTGACTGGAGCTGACCCGTTTTGGTGGACGCCGAACGGCCGGATGCGCTTCGCGCCATGCAGGCCGAAGTCGACAAGCGTTGGTGACCCCTTGCGTCGAATCTGCATGGGACGGATGCTAGCAAGACGTCGACCGGGGCGAAGCGCACCTGAACACCCGCTGTTTCGGAACCTTGGCTTTTGGGTCTATCTTCCGCCCCGAGGGCCCCTGCACCGCCGTGGCAAAAAAGCCGATGCATTGCTCTTATGTCGCATGGAGTGTCCGGCATTGAGGACACTCGTGGTCGGTCGGTCGGTCGCTACCCGCTGACGTTTACCAACGACCGCACAGCCAGCCCCGCAGCGCCCAACGCCTCCTCCGCCGCCAACACCCCATTACAAAACGCCTGCTCAAACAACGGCACCCCACCCACATCCGTCGCACAAGGAATCACCACACCCACGCTCCGCCGCGCGACCTTCAACCCGTCCCCAAACAACAGCCCCGGCACCGGCCTGATCATCGCGTGCCCCCACCGCGCGAACCGCACCTCCATCACGCTCGACTCGGGCAG
>CAYGTG010001137.1:0-3070 GCA_964352485.1 uncultured Nannocystaceae bacterium
CCCAAGGGGGTCCGTGGTCCCAAGGGGGTCCGTGGTCCCAAGGGGGTCCGTGGTCCCAAGGGGGTCCGTGGTCTTAGTAACACCCGCACCCTTGAGGATAGCGACTATCGCCTGAACGACTTCTCCCTCGCCCGAACTTTCGACTTCTTCCTCCACACGCGGCCCATGGGTCTGCGCCTTCCAAGGCGTCCAGAACGCGTGCTGACTGAAGTTGGCTTCGGCGTTCTGATAGTCCGCACCGACAAACCCGTTTTCGGCCAGCGTAGCTTCATGCCGGTCGATGTCTCCGTTTGTCCCCGAGGCTAGCCCCGTCGGGTCCACCAGCGACAGCGGCCGGTTCTGCACGTAGCTGTACGCGTTCCACGTCCCCACCTCGAGCACGTTCTCGATCACCGGGTCCACGCTCATGAACCGCCCCACGGCAGGGTCGTACATCCGCCCCCGCATGTTGATCAGCCCCGCATCCAGCTCCGGCTGGTGCCCGGTAAACCCAAAAGGCAGCTCGTCGAGCGCGGCCTCCGAGAGCGACATGAACCAGCTGTCGCCGTCTCGCGCGGACCCCCACGGGTCGTACATCACGCGCGACTGGACCCCACCGCTGCGGTCGGTCACGACGTCCATCGACCCGAGGTGGTCGTCGTGCACGAACTTCTTCGCGTTCTCCCACACCTCGTTCGCTGCGAGTTCGGTGCGCTCAGCAAACACCTCCACGACCACCCGCCCCGTCGTCCCCAGCACCGAGATCCGCGCCTCGCTCAGGATTGCGCCGTCAAAGCGGAGCTCGTACGTTGGTGAGACCGTGTAGCTCGCCGCGTTCGCCGACGACTCCTCCCGCACCACCCGAGTGCCGTCCGCGTCGTACAGCAACGACCACGCCTCGCCGCCCCGCTGGAGCGACCGCACCATGTCCTGAGCGGTCCACGTCAGCGTTCGCTGACCGTCACCGGTCACGTTGCCGTTGTCATCGTAGCTGTAGCTTTGCGCGCCCACGGAGGCCAGCCGATCTGTGGTCGGGTTGTAAGCATACGTGCCCTGACCAGACTTGTCGGTGATGTTCCCCAACGGATCGTAGTTCGTCAGTCATCCCTTGTTCGCCGCCCGCCTGCGGGGCTGCCCGCAACTGCGCGGCGTGAGGAGTTCGACTCCAGCCCCGAGGTACCGGAACAAGCAATCGCCGACTCTGTAGGAAACACCGACTTCGAGCTCGGTTGCCCCCCGTCTCGCGCCTGCGCGACCCGATCGCCAGGCGCCTCGCCGTACGCGATCGGAAGCTCGTGGACGTTGGATTTGAACCACCACATCTCGTCACGAGTCCTTTCCCTATCTCGCCTGTGTACCGAGTGAAATTTCTTCTGCCACGCCACGCCGCACTTCCGGCGTGTCTGGCACTAGCAGCCCGTGGTGAAACCCGACACGACGTCTCACTGGTCTTCTTCGCTCCTGGCGGTGTCGCCAAAACTTGCAGTACGCCCGGTACAGCGGCGTTTCGGCTCCTACCCAGAAGCGAAAAATCCATCGCGACCCGCCGCGCCGGGTTTCACCACGGACTGCTAACAGCGCGGTGCCACGAACGTCACGTTCGCGTCGAAGTCGAACGTGTCCGCGTCTTCGATGTGACCGCTGACCGACGTGTCGTCGATCGCGTCGATCACCAGCGTCCCGCCCAGCGTGCCGCCGCCCCAAGCACAGTCGCCCTCGGGGTACGGCTGGTCGGCGAAACCGAATGAGCCCAGCGCCTCGCCGAACAGGTCATACGAGCCAGGCGCCTGCATCTCGGGCATCAGCGTGAAGCTGATCCGCCAGTTTCCGCCACAGTCCGGGCCATCCCACGGCTGCTCGCACGTGGCGGTGCCGTTGCCGTCGAGCACGACCAGGAGTGCGTCCTGTGGGATCCCGGAGTCCCCGCCGGTGCCACTCGTGCCGGAGCCGCCCCCGTCTTCGATGTCCGGGATCTCTCCGTGCAGCATCGCGAAGCCGTCGGCCTCACCGCCACCGATTCCGGTGCCGGAGTCGTCGCCATCGCTGTCGTCATCACCGTCATCATCGTCATCACCGTCATCATCGCCATCGCTGGTCCCGACCCCGGTGTCGTCTGCGTCGTCGTCTCCCGGCTCGTCCGGATCCGGGCTCGTCCCCGCCGAGGTGCCGACCCCGTCGTCGTCCTCGCCGTCCTCATCGTCTTCGGCGTCCTCATCGAGGTCTTCGTCATCGACCACCGCCCCGGTGTCCGCGCCGTCCTCTTTTTCGAGGTCGCAGGCCGCGAACGAAATCGCGAGCGGGAGGGCAAACAGGAACGGAGTGAGGGTGCAGATGCGCTTCATGCTTAGGTCCGTGTCAGGCCCCTGTGGGGGCTCACCTGTGCTGTGCCCACGCCCGCAGCAACCCGTCACCGCACAAGTACTTTTCTTCGGGACGCCCACAGCACCCGCGATTTCAGCCACTTGCGATGCCAGCGATTCTTTTTCGCGCGGCGCGTGACGGAACCGCTGCACCCCGGGCATCGCTCGGCTTCGCGCCGGATCGGAACCCCACCCGGTTTGACGCTCCGCCGCTGCAGCTGCGATCCTGACCGTGGATGCGAGCCAACACCGGTGCCCTGATCAGCCTGCTGCTCCTGGCCGCCTGTCCCTCCGGCGACCCGGCGGACAGCGCCGCGACGGCCACAGACTCCGCCACCTCCCCGATGGGCACGACCGAGGTCACGACCACCACGGGCACCACCGGCGAGCCCGAACCCGAGCCCGAGACCTTCGGCTCCGCGTGCGGCGACCCGCTGCCCGGTCAATGGGGCGACTGCATCAATGGCAACGCCCAGGCCTGCGGGAACGAGGAGGCATCGTGTCTGGCCAACTCCACCACCAACCCCGCCTGGGGAACCTGCATCTTGACCTGCAGCGACCGCTGTGACTGCTGGGCCGCGCCCGAGGGCTCTGGCGCCGAGCCCGACTGTGCCCCCGTGCTCCCCGGAGGCGGACTCGCCTGCGTGCTCGACTGCAGCGACGGTCAAGCGTGCCCAGGCGACATGAACTGCTTCGCGCTCACCGGCGTGCAGATTCTGTGCTCCTTCGAC
>CAYGTG010001138.1:0-3066 GCA_964352485.1 uncultured Nannocystaceae bacterium
TCACTCGGGCCGTCACCACACGCCAGAACATCGCCGCCGAGCTCCGCGGTGCTCGACCGCCGCGACGAGCCGCTCCGGTCGAACAACTCCTGCTGTAGGCGGAGCCGAGAACAGAAAACGCGCTACTCATCAAGTCACGATGACCGCGGGGACGCCGGACAGGCTCGCGACCCGGGCGTCGTAAACGTCGGAGCTGAGTGAACCCTCAGGCCGCCGTGACAGCCACCACGGACTTGCCGCGCGCGTGCCCCCGGCCTTGGCGGCCGAGGGCCTCGGGCAACTCCTCGAACGCGTAGCGTGTCTCGATCATCGGGCGCACCTCGCCTGCCTCGATGAGCTTGGTGAGGCGTCGAAGCTGGGTCCCGCCCGGTTTCGCCATCAGCACCTTGACCCGCCGCCTGAACACGGACGCCACCGCGGTTCGGAGCAGATAGCCGATGTTGCTCGAGGACGAGACCAGTGTGCCGGTTGGTGTGAGCAGCGCACGGACGCGGCGGAACGGCTTGCTTCCGGCGAGGTCGAAGATGACGTCGTAGCGCTGATCGGTATCCGTGAAGTCTTCACGCGTGTAGTCGACCAGGTGGTCCGCACCCAGGGCTCGAACCCTCTCGAGGTTCGCGGTGCTGCAGACCCCGGTGACCTCCCCGCCGAGCGCTTTGGCGATCTGCACCGCCAACGTGCCCACTCCTCCCGAGGCACCGTTGATGAGCACGCGCTGTCCGGGGCGCAGGCCGCCACTGTCGGCGAGGCCCTGCAGGGCGGTGAGGCCCGCGACCGGCAAGGTGGCCGCGCCCTCGAAGTCGAGGTTGCTCGGGACCGGCGCGAGGTCTCGCTCCCGCGCGCATACACGCTCACCGAAGGCATCCAACACCTCGCCATAGACGGCGTCGCCCACGGACAGCCCCTTCACATCCGCGCCGACGTGTTCGACGATGCCCGCGACGTCATGCCCCGGCACGAAGTCGGACTTGGGACGCAGGAACCCGCCTCCAAAACGGGCGACGAACGGCGTCCCGGCCAGCGCATACCAGTCGCCCTGGTTGACCGACGTGGCGACCACCCGCACCCGGACTTCGTCGGCTTCCGGCATGGATCCTCCAGCTCTCGCAGCTCGAGCGCCTCGGGACCGCCATAGCTCGTTTGGACATAAGCCCTCATATCTTCAAGGTAGCCGTGCTTATCGACCTCCCGATGCCCGGTGCCTCGTCCACGGCCGGAGACGTCCCGGAGTTTGCCGTCCACGTGGGGACCAACGGCTTCGAGTTGCTCCCCTCCACCCCCGATGGCGAGAAGGCGACGCTTGCGTTGAGCCCTGGCGCCCAGCATGATTTCGCGGCTCTGAGCGCAGCCGCCGAGGTGCACAAGAACGCGAACCCAACCGCAACGGTCGCCCGCGTGGACGCCGAGCCGTCCACCTCCTTCGCGGTGCTGGTGAACACCTTGGCCGCGCTCAACGGCGCGAACTGTCACGCGTCCGTCAAGGCGTGCCTGCTGCCGGACCTCATCGTTCAGATCCCCGAGGACTGAGATCCCGACTCGGGAATCCGGCCGAAAGCCGTGGGCGCTGGTTCTGCTGCGGAGACGACGGCGCTTGTCGGGATCACTCCGCGGCTCTACCCCAGCATCGCGTGCTCTTCGACGGGGGCAAGCCACAGCGCCGGCAAGCCGTGCTCCCGGATGCCCATGCGGTAGTGCTGCAGGTACCAGTGAATCCGTCGGATGCCTGGAGACGCGGGCGAGAACACTCATCCACGAGAGCCGATGTGGGGCCGCGTCGAGCAACTGCTCGTCGAGGACGGCCCTGGTGATGCTGCCGGCACGATATGTCCTTGGGGTACAGAAAGCCCGTTGTCCCCATGCTGGATTGTTCGTCTCCGCGTACGCGAGCAACAAACAAAGCCCCGGAGATCCGAGTCGACCGTTGACCACAACGCACCCGGGGCGGCGCGCCTCGAACACGGAGGTTGCCTCCACTCCGACCCCGCGGCATCCTCGGGGAGATGGCGGACCGGGACAGCGGAGACACAGCCCCGAGACAGGCCGACCCGCTGGCGGAGACCGACCATACCGAGCCGGCCCGTTCGGTCGAGGCTCAACGACTGCGGTCCAATGTGAAAGAGGCGCTGTTCGGAGGGGCCGAGCCGGTTCGGATCGGCCGCTATCGATTGCTCGACAAGATCGGTGAGGGTGGGATGGGGGTCGTGTATCGGGCACACGACGACAATCTCGACCGCGTCGTGGCGATCAAGCTGCTTCGACCCGGTGGGAGTGGCACGGGCAAGCGACTGCTTCGCGAGGTGCGCTCGATGGCTCGGTTAGCACATCCAAACATCGCCACGGTCTTCGACGTCGGCACGTACGAGGACTCGGTCTATCTGGCGATGGAGTTTGTCGACGGGCTGTCGTTGCGGGCGTGGCTAAGGCAGCCCCGCGCGTTCAAAGAAATTCGCGATGCCATGCTGCAAGCCGCGCGGGGACTCGTCGCGGCGCACGGCTCTGGTGTGGTGCACCGCGACTTCAAGCCGGACAATGTGATCGTCGGCGTGGACGGCCGGGTGCGCGTGCTCGACTTCGGTTTGGCGAAGCTCGCAAGCTCGGATCTGACGCACAGCTCAGATCCGGCGATGACGGCGACCGGCACGATGATCGGCACTCCGCGCTACATGGCGCCAGAACAACTCCGTCAGCGCCCGGCGGGCCCGCCTGCCGACCAATTCGCGTTTTGCGTGACACTGTACGAGGCGGCCTACGGTCAGTTGCCCTTCGAGGGTGATGTGTTCGCCGAGGTTGCGGCCTCGGTGCTGGGCGGTGCTCCTATCGCTCCCCCCGAAGACCCCTCCACGCCCGAGGGATTGTGGCCAATCATACGGCGTGGGCTGGCGCGGGAGCCCGAGGAACGATTTGAGTCAGTAGCCGCGCTCACCGTCGCGCTCGAGGCTTTGGACCCATCGCCCGCGGGCGACAAGATTGTCTCCCGGCCCGCGCTTCGAGATGCTCGCGTGGCTGCACGCAAGGAGCTCGGCAACGCCTTCGCCCACAGCCTCCTCACCGCCGACGAACTTGAGG
>CAYGTG010001139.1:0-3066 GCA_964352485.1 uncultured Nannocystaceae bacterium
GGATTGGGGCTGCCGGTGGAGGAGGTGGGGTCGTCGGTCTCCGCGGATGCGGTGTCGTCGGAGGTGCATCCGAACAGCGCGAGCAGTGAGGTCGAGGCCAGAAGGACAAGGGGGTCGAGGTTGGTTCGGCACACAGGCAATTCGTTTCTTTCAGGTCAACGCCGTCGCCCGGCGCGCGTCCGGGTACCGACACATCGGGCCCCCTCGCACGGGTGGTGCGAAGCGGGAATCGATGTCGCTCGGTTCCGCGGTGGGGTGCGCGGTGACGACCAACCTCAGCCTGTCACTGGCATTCCTACGGGACCACTATGGATGCACCATGGCTGCGATAGCCCTGGTCTATGGCCGCTCAATCACGGGTCGACCGACGCCTATGGCCAAGCGCGGCTGCTAGGTCTTGGGCTCTGGATCGTCGCCCAGATTCAGCTCTTTGCTGCGGTGCTCGATGAGCTCCACCGTCGAGTCGCGCAGGGCCGCGGGGATGCCGAGCGCGATGAGACGTTCCTTGAGCATGGCCTTGCCACGGAAGAGGCGGCTCTTGACCGTGCCTTTGGCGATGCCGAGCTCCTCGGAGATCTCAGGGATCGATCGGTCCTCCCAGTAGAACATCTCCAGCGCGGCCTTGAACTCGAGCGGCAAGAGCTCCAGCGAGCGCAGGAACAGCTGCTGAACATCGAGCCTGGCCACCGCGGCGCTGGGGGAGGTGCGGATGTCTCGAATCCCCGCCTGTGATGGCGTGACGACGTCTCCACGGGCGCGCCGGCGCTCCCACTCACGCATGAGCTGGCGGCGGGCGATGCCGAACAAGTAGGCCCGGAAATCGGTGCGCACCCGATCGCGGCCGGCGATGCACGCCTCGAAGGTCTTCTGGGTGAGGTCCTCTGCATCGCCGCCGGAATGTGCGTTGCTGAGGTTGGCGTCGAAGAATCGGTAGACGCTGACGAAGTGGCGCCGCAGCAGCTCGTCCCCGGACTGTGTGTCGCCGCCGCGCCAAGCGTCCAGGAGGTCCGGATCCGACCGTTTCTCGCCGCTCACAACAAAGTTCTAACACGATTCACAATCCGTAGGCTGGAGCCCCTCGGGGTCCCCCAACGTCGTCTGGCCGCGTACACTTGGCCGGCATGAGGCGCCTTGTCGTGGTCCTGGCGGTGCTTTTCGTGCTCGCCGTCGTTGCTGCGGTTGGGCTCTCGGTCCTCGATCAACGCATCCGCGTCGAGGCGGAGCAGCACGCGGTGCAGCGGCTTGCCCAGGAGTTGCCGAGCGAGGGTACGCCCCAGGTGCACATCGAGAGCTTTCCGTTCGTGCTTCGGGTCCTCAACGACGGCTCGGTCGAGCAGCTCGAGGTCTCGATGCGCTCGCTCGACTCCTCAGGCGTTCGGGTCGACGAGGCGAAGCTCACGATCCAGGGGTTGGTGCTCGATCGGGACGCCCTGCTCGACGACCACGAGATCAAGCTCGTGGAGATCGAGCAGGCCACGATCGACGTGTGGCTCACCGCCGAAGACCTCTCGAGCGTCGCGAAGGCTCCGGTGAAGATCGAAGGCGGAGAGGTCTCGGTCACGGTTCGCGGCAAGGAATACAGGGGCACCGCCAAGGTCTCGAAGCATGCGGTGCTGCTGTTGGTGGAGGGACTCCCGCCGATCCTCAGCCCGCTTCCCTCGACCGACCTCTTGCCCTGCGAGCCCGATCTCGATGTCGACGGCGACCGCATTCACGTGGCGTGCACGGTCGACGAGGTGCCGCCGGCGGTCGCGAAAGTCCTCTCTCAGCGCTGAGGCCCACCGTTGAGGCCCACCGTTGAGGCCCGCTCAGGCCAGCCCGGTGCGCCGGCGAAGGATCCACTCACCGCCGAAGGCGAACAGGAGCAGCAGCGCAGACGCCCAGCCATTCCACAGGGCGACGTCGTCTCGGCCCTCGACCTTCATGTTGTCGTCCGCACCCTCGTCGAGGCTCGCCGTGGGCAGCTCGCGAGGGAGCGCCTCCTCGTTGCTGGCGTCGATGAAGGCGCCCTGGGTCGCGGTTGCGAGCCGTTGGAGTCGGTCGACCCCGGGGTCGGCGTCGACCCTGGCGAGCTCACGACCGGGCGGTTCCACGATGAAGACGCGGCGCACCTCGTGAAGGCCAGGGTCGTCCTGCGCCGCGACCGACTCGGCCGGTGCGTCGGCCGTTGGGTCGGCCGTTGGGTCGGCCGTTGGGTCGGCCGTTGGGTCGGAAAGCTGCCGGGTGGCGGAGGCGACGTACGCTCCCACCGAGAGGGCCTCGAGGGCTTCGGTCGCGTTCCCCTGAGCATCCGTCGACCAGCGACCCTCCTGGACCGCATCAGCGTCGGGGCCATCGTCCAATCGGTGCAGCTGCCACGGGATCTCGATGTCGGGCTCGGGCGCGTAAGCGGCGGAGAGGGCCCGGGCCTGCAGTTCCACCGTCTCCCCGACCCGGTATCGCGGCTTGTCGGTCTCGAGCGAGAGGCGGCCCGAGCTGCCATCGCGCAGCAGCCAGCGGATGGCGCCCAGCCACAGCAGGTCATAGGGGCGGGCCCCATCGATGAGCGGCAGCCGTGGGGCAAAGCCCATCCGCCACGTCGACCCGGTCGCCAGCAGCATGACGCGACCTTGACCGGGTTCGGCAACGGCCAGCAGCGGGGCCGCGCTCCCATCTCGCACTTGGTCGTCGGGGTGTTCGAGCAGAACGGACGCCCCAATCCGCGCGCCCCACGGTGCGAGCGGCATGGCGTTGAACGTGTCCAGCTCGGGCAGGGCATCCCAGCCCCCCTCGGCGCCGTCGAGCCAGGCGGTGATCGGGTGGCGACGTCCGGCCTCGGAGACCTTGGGCCGGTAGGGCCCGAATCGGTTGTTCGAGGGGGTCCTCGTGTCGACGGGGAGAATGCTGCTGATCGCACGGGGGGAGTAGCCGCCGTCGGCGAGCCCGAGGTCTCCGCCGATCATCACGAGCGCCCCGCCGTCGAGGACGTACTGGGCAATGTTGTCCACGTAGCCCCCGACCTGGTGCTGCACCGCGGCGAAGTTGGGCAGGACGACGAGGTCAAACGAGCCCAGCTGCTCCTCGAAC
>CAYGTG010001140.1:0-3066 GCA_964352485.1 uncultured Nannocystaceae bacterium
CTATCGCGAGGAGGCCGGGCGCATCAGCAACCCTGCCGCGTTGGTGCTTGCCGGCTCGCGGTGTTGAGGTCTACGCCTTGTCGAATGAGGTCGACGAGAACTTCAAACGTGCCGTCGCCGATTTCGCCCGCGACCTGGAGGTCGTAGAGCTGCTCCTCGTCGTCGACATCGATGAAGACCTCGTATTGAGCGGCGTTGGCCCACGATGGGGCGAGCATCATTCCCGCAAGAGCGAGGGCACAGAGCAGTTTTTCAGTCACACGTCACGTCCTCGCAGGCACCCCAGACGCCCACCATGGACGTGCGTGCCGCATCTTCGATCGATTCGAACTCTTCAACCCGTTCTTCCCCGTTGGGCGGAATGTGCAGCACGCAGGCCGCTCCGCGCTCGACCATCAAGGTGTTGATCTCGCGGCCATCCACCTCGACGTATGCGAGCAGGCGGTCGAAGGCATCCGTGCACTCGGCGTCGTACCGCAGGGCCACGGTCTTGCCCTCGACAAGCATCCGGTTGAGCGCGGTGGCTTCGGCCCCGAAGCAATCGTCCTTGCCTTGAGTGCTTTCGGGTGTATCGATCATCAGGTAGCGGACCCGCGACCCATCATCGAGTTCGACCGTGTCTCCGTCGATCACTCTCGCGACCGTGGCTTCGCGGGGCCCGCAACGTGACTCCGCGTCGCAGGCCGCTCCCATCGCCAGCACAAGTCCGAGTAAGGACAGGCCTACTCGCACGCGTTCTCCGCCCCGGGGGTGCCGTTGTCCCCGTCACCGAAGGTCGTGTTCGACGTGCAATGGTTGCCGGCGTCGTCGTTGCTGGTGGCATCTTCGGAGCCGGGGCTCACCGAAGTGGAGCTGCCAGGTGTCGATCCGGTGAACGTGACTTCGTCGAACACTTCGCCACCGAGACCGACGAACATCGTGTCCCCACCATTGCTGAGGCTGAAGCTCCCCTCAGCGAAGACTTCGACGCCACCGTTGGCCGTCATGTCAGCGTTGCGAGCGATGACGATTCGGGTTCCGGCGGCGACCGTGAGGCACTCGCCGGTTGCGGGCAGGGTGTTGTCCGGGTCGCTCGGGTCATCGCCAAACTCGAGCCCGTTGAGGTCCACCTCGGCGTTGACCAAGACCTCGAACCATTCCCCGTCGGTGTCACCCACGGCGGAGGGATCCGGCATCCATTCGGTAATCACCAGGTCCCCGGCGGCGGGCGAGACCACGTCGCGTGTCCGGCCGCCGTCATCGCAGGTTCCAGCGGGCGTGCCGCCGCACAGCGCGTTTGGTTCCGCCGGGGAACCAAGATCGCCGTCGCCGTAGGCGAGCGTGCCGTCGCACCAGTTCGCCTCATCATCGTTGGCCTGCGGACCAGAGACGCTTGGGTCAAGCGCACGAGACGCACCTGATGCTGTGTCAGTCCAGGTCACCTCGTCGAGCACCTCGCCGCGAGAAGCGACGTACAGCGCGCCACCGCTGTTGATCAACGACAGGTTAACTTCGTAGTCGACCGCGGGAAGGCCCCCGTTGGTCGCCGCTTCGGCGTTCTTGGCGAAGAGGACCGTGTCGCCGGCCTCGACCGGCGCGCACGTATCGATCTCGACGATCTCTTCCACATCCTCGGCGCGGCCAAACTCCAGACCATTGAGGTCGAAGGCCGCGTCTGCATAGATCTCGAACCATTCGCCGTCCGGGTCGCCAACTGCAGCCGGATCTGCCATGAACTCGGTGATCCACAACGCTCCGACCGACGGCTGGACGATCTGGCGAAGGGCTCCGTCGGCATCGACGCAAGATCCTTCGGGTGGCTCGACCGCGCAACGTGGGTTCTCCACTCCGGGAGACCCGAGGTCGCCGTCCCCGTAGGGATCTTCGGATTCGCAGAAGGCTCCCTCCTCGTCGTTGGCGATGGGGTCGAGGATGCCTCGGTCGAGCTGACTACTCGCGCCGGTTCCGCTGTCTGTCCAGGTGACGGTGTCGAGGAACTGCCCACCCCAACCGACCGAGAACCCGGTCCCATTCTCGGACGTGTTCGACATCGAAAGGGTGTAGAGGAAGTCGACCGCGGGGAGCCCACCGTTGAGCGTGGGGTCGTTGCTACGGCCGAACACGTGGTAGCTCCCCGCCGTGGCCCGAAGGCAGTCGACCGATCCGATGATGTCTGTGGGCTCTTCATCGCCGAACTTGGTGATTGCCAAGCCGTTGAGGTCGACGTCGGCACCCACATAGATTTCAAACCACTCGCCCTCGTCGTCGGTCGCGGCGTCGGGGTTGGGCATGTACTCGGTGATGACGACGTCGCCAGGCGAGGGGGCAGCGATCTCTCGCATGGTGCCGCCGTCGAGGCACGTCGTGGGCTGCTCTGAGAAACAGGCGTCATTGGGCTGTCCCGGGGTGCCGAATACGTCTGGAAGAAACTCGGTCGCGGCATCACACCACGCGCTGAGATCGTCGTTGCCCACCGCGTCGGGGAGGCGCGTACCGTCGAAGGTGCGGCTGGCGTTCTCTGTCGACTGGTCGTATAGGACCACGTCGACGATCGAGTCACCGCATCCAAGCGCCAGCTCACCGGCAGAGTTGTTGAACCCTTGGCCCAGCTCGTCCAAGTAGCCGTAGCTGACGTGGTCTGGGAGGGCTTCGGGGTCGTTGTCGCCCAGCACCACGTACTCACCCGCGCCGATGACGAGGCCCTGAATCTGGTGCAGACGTTCCCCACTGCCATCGGTCTTGCGGAAGCGCAATACGACCCCGGAGAGGTCGAGTTCAGTGGATCCGGGGTTGAAGACCTCAAGCCATTCTTGTCCGGCGTCCGCGCCTTCGGGGTCGATCATGATCTCGCTGATGACGAGGTCCCCGGGGAGCAGATTGGCGACGCAGTCGGAGTCGAGGTCACTGCGCCCCGAGTCGCCGGCGCACCCAGATGCGAGCAGGCAAAGTGCGACGAGGCGGCCGTACAGGGCGGCTGGAGTTGAGTGGCGATTCCAGTTCATGGCAGTACGTCTCCTTCAAAATCGGCGGGTTCTGTCGGCGGGGGTTTTGGCGAAGCGGATTCGGGGGGAACTGCTTCGGGTTCGA
>CAYGTG010001141.1:0-3064 GCA_964352485.1 uncultured Nannocystaceae bacterium
GCTAAGAAAACTGCCGCCAAGAAGCCCGCGACCAAGAAAACCGCGCCCAAGAAAACCGCGACCAAGAAAACCGCGACCCAAAAGCCTGGCTCAAACACGCCCGCCGCAAAAAAGACCGCGGCCAAGAAACCCGCGGTCCAAAAGGCTGCTGGCCAGAAGCCTGCCGGGGCGCAGTTAGAGCTCGCGACGCCGGCCAACAAGGGACAAGACAAGAAACGAACACCGGCCGCTCCCCGATCCGCGGTTCCTTCTACGGTCGATGCCGCCGACGCAAGCGAAGCGGCTGCGAACGATGGGAAGACCAAGCCCGCGGCTCCAGGGAGCACCTCGACGCTGAGCGTCGGCGATGCAGCGCCCGCGTTCTCCCTCGAGGCCTCCGATGGCAAGACCTACACCCTGAGCGGCCTCAAGGGGCAGCGCTTCGTGCTCTACTTCTATCCCCGAGACAACACCCCGGGCTGTACGCAGGAAGCATGTGACTTCCGGGACCAGCTCAGCGCGCTTGGGCTGCCTGTGTTCGGGGTGAGTGGTGACAGCCTCAAGAGCCATGGACGCTTCGCCGACAAGTACGACCTCAACTTTCCCCTTCTGAGCGATCCAGACCGCGCGGTTGCGGACGCGTATGGCGCGTTGGGCGAGAAGTCGATGTACGGCCGAACGGTCATCGGAATCATCCGGAGCACGTTTGTCATCGATGCCGAGGGACGGGTCGAAACGGTGTTTTCGCCGGTCCGCGTGAACGGACACGTCGCCGCGGTCGCGCAAGCGCTTGGCGCGGGCTGAGCATGCGGCCCCCCCGCGAGGCCACGCGGTATGCTTGCGGAATGGGTCGGAGGCCATCGTGGCTGAATTTGCGGGCAATCGCCGACGGCCCTCGCACGCTCCGGGTGCGAGGGCGCGAGGTCCTCGATGCGTTCGTCGAACACGGGCCGCACGAAGCTGCGCGACTGCGGCTCCCGCTTCGAGAATCAGTGCGCGTCGGTGAGGCCGTCGCACTGGAGATCAGCTTTGGCCCCATGGTCGACGAAGTCACCGTCGACGCATCGATCGCATCGGTCGAATTCGATGCGGACGGCGGGATCGCGCAGGTGGTCGTCTCCATCGCACTGTGCGAGCTTGACCGCGCCACCTACGTCCGCGAGGTGCTCACGGGCACCCGGTCTGCGGCCACGAGACGCCACCGCCGCGTCCCGGTGGACATCGAGGTCCGGTGGACCTGCAACGGCAGCCGATACGCCTCACGTGCGCGCGACCTCAGTCGCGGAGGCGCGTTCATCGAGAGTCGGGTCTTGCCGGCCATCGGGGCGAAGGTCGACGTCGAACTGCGCCTTCCGGACGGACCGGCAACGCTCGCGCTGGGCGGAGAGGTCGCCTGGCTGCGGACACGGACGGGGACCCCTGGTTTTGGCGTGTGCTTCAAGCTCCCCGACCGAAGCGTCGCGGCACAGTTGCAGGATGCGGTCCGAGAGTGCGAGATCATCTCCGGCGTCTGACGGTCCATGCTCCTTTCGTTCTCCCTGGCTTCGGCCCTCCTCGCTCTGGCCCCCCCGGCGTCGACCGACAAAGCCGGCTACTGGCTCAGCGTCGACTTGATCGGTCCCGCGGCGGCGCGTTCCGAAGCCGCGTTCTCGATGAGCGCACAGACGGCCCCGAAATCCCCGCGGGACGGACGTCTCCCGGGGCAGGCGGTCGGGCACGTGTCCGACATTCACGCCGTGCTCGCGTGGCTCGAACGCCATGCGTTCGGCACCACCACAGCTGCCCTGCCCTTCGACCCGGCGATGCTTCACCAGACCGCAGCGCCCAGAGTCGCGGGGACGCTGCGAGACACGTTCGGGGTGCAGCTACGCGCCGTGGTCGTCACAGGCGCGACCGCAGCGGGAGATCGCCGGGCCATCGAATGGCCGACGGATGCGACGCGCATCATGCCCCCCGAGACAAGTTGGCACGTCGCAGCGTTGTTGCCCGACGCCGCACCGTTGTTTGCGGCCCCCGCCGTACGCGTCCCTCCGGCCTCCCAACGCTTCACGCTGGCACGAAGGCGGGGGGACGTCTTCGTCGTCGGAATGGTGGACCGGTGTGAGCAGCTCCCGCAGCGCAGCTGCACCCGATGGGTGCAGGCGGTGATTCGCGACGGGGATCGATTCGTCCCCGGCTACCTCCCCGCGGCCCAAGTTGCGCTGCGAGATCGATGGCTCTCCAGCACCCCGGAGAACCTGCCGCGCGCCCAGCTCTTGCGCGTGGGCGTCCGGGGGGAGGAGGCTCAGTTGCTCCTCGTGGCTCGCGATGCTGCGGGCGTGCTGCACCGTCGGACTATCGACGCGCCGCTGCAGCAGGGGACAGCAGGCGCCGGTTTCCCTGACGTCGAGCTCACTGTGGCGGGGACTCGAGCCATCGTGACCCAGGGCGGCCAAGTCCAGGTCTTCGAACTCGATGCGACGCTCGACGCCCGCCCGATCACGACCGAGACCGGCTGACTTGGGCACCGTCGGGCTCGCGCCGGGTTTGGCCACGGGCTGCTAAGGCATGGCCGCGAAGGTCTGCGGTTCCTCCGCGACGTCGACGAGCTCGAGCCCGTACAGCACGCCACGGTTGGACGTCACGTACACCCGCTGCAGCACGGTGTCGAAGACCGGGAGGCTAGAGATGCCGCTTCCTGGATCGAGGCGAGCGAGTAGCTCACCCGTGGCGCGGTCAAGGGCGAGCAGCCCTGACTCGTTGTGGGCCACATAGACAGTGTCCTCGATGACCAGCGGAGCGCTGAGCACCCCGGGGTCGACCTGAGTGCGCCACAGCAGCTGACCGCTGCGATCCAGCGAGAACACGCCTTCGAGCGAGGACGAACCCACGAGGTCACTTCCCGAGACCCACGACAGGTCCCCTGCAGCGCGGACATCGAAACGCCAAAGCTGCGATCCGTCCTCCAGATCGAGCGCGTACACGCCGGTCTGCTGTCCAGCGACGTACAAGCGACCGCCGGCTTCGTCCAGCAACGGGGTGGAGTCGCAGTCGGCAAAGTCTCCGCCCTGCGGCGGGGCCACAGACGCCAACCACAGCGCCTCGC
>CAYGTG010001142.1:0-2122 GCA_964352485.1 uncultured Nannocystaceae bacterium
TCTTCCGAGCCGTGCCGCTGCCCAAGCCGGGCTCGGGAAAGGTCAGTCGAGGCCAGCTGCGCAAGGACGCGGCGGAGGCCCCCGGGGCATGAGCGACCTCCGGACGTTTATCGAGACCGTTCGCGCCAAACGGCGCGCAGACGTCGTCGATGTCGACCGCGAGGTACAGCCCAAGTTTGAAACCGCAGCGATCGTCACCAAGCTCGAGGAGCGAGGGCGATCTCCGCTGCTCGTGTTCCGCAACGTCGCCGGCTGCGAGCACACCGTGGTCACCAACGTATGCGGATCGATGGGACGGTTGGCCCTTGCGTTGGGGTGTTCGGTGGGGGAGGTGTCGGCCACATTCGCCCAGCGGGCCGAGACTCCGATCCGACCACGCACCGTCGAGTCCGGGCCCTGCCAAGACGTCGTGCTTCGGGGGCAGGACGTCGACCTCGGCATCCTGCCGGCGATGACGTACCACCTCGACGACGCGCAGGAGCCGTACCTCACGGCGGCCATCGTCTTGGCGCGGGACCCCCAGACGGGCAAGACCAACCTCAGCTACCACCGCATGATGATCGCCGGTCGCGACCGCACCGGCATCCTCATGGAGAAGGGCAAGCATCTCGACGGCATCTTTGCGAAGTACGTCGGTCGCGGCGAGGACATGCCGGTCGCGGTCATTCTCGGTGTGCATCCGCTGGTGGCCTTGGGCACCTTGTACTCGGGCTCGGCAGACGTCGAGGAATACGACGTGATCGGGGGTCTGCTGCAGGCTGCACTGGACATCGTCCCCTGCGTCAGTCACCCCAATCTCAGCGTGCCTGCGGGCGCGGAGCTGGTCCTCGAGGGCGTCGTGACCCACGACGAACGCATGCGGGAGGGCCCGTTTGGCGAGTTCACCGGCTACGGCACGGGGGTCGCGCAGACTCCCGTGTTCAAGGTGTCCGCGATGACGCACCGCAAAGGCTTCCTGTTTCAGGACATCGTCTCGGGCCGCATGGAGCACCTCGTGCTCTCCATGCCGGCCATCGAGCATCGGACCCGAACAACGGCGCAGGCTGTCGCCAAGACCTTTGTCGACCTCGCTCTGCCCGCGCCATTGACGACCGTGATCGCAATCGACAAGGCCGATGACGACGAGCCCCGGCGGCTGATCGAGGCCCTGCTGTCGGCCGACATCTACGCCAAGCACGTCATCGTCGTCGACGGCGACGTCGATCCTGCCGACCTTCGCCAGGTCATGGCTGCGGTCGCGTTGCAAACCCAGGCAGATCGCAAGGTCCACATCTTCGGTGATCTGCAGGGGACACCGCTCGACCCGTCGTGCCGCCATGAGGATGGGCGGAGCGCGAAGATGGGCATCGATGCAACGCGGGCGCTCGATCCGGAGCGCAGCTTTACGCGGAATCGGTTGCCGCCCGAGCTTCTGGAGTCGATCGACGTCAAGGAGTTCAAGGCCAAGCGCCCGTCGTGATCCGATGGGGCCGCTGCGCTACGCGTAGCGGGTGATCGTTCGGCGCGCGGCGGCACCGTAGTGGCCGCCGAACAGTGCGGCATGGACCAGCACCGGGAACAGCTGGAACAGCTCGACGCGGCCTTCATGCTCGGGGGCAAGGGGCGCGAACTCCTCGTAGGCCGCGAACGCGGCGGGGTCGAAGCCGCCGAACAGCCGCATCATCGCCAGGTCGACTTCACGGTGGCCTCCGTATGCCGCCGGGTCCACGAGGACCGGTGCGCCCTGCGAGTCGACCAACACGTTGCCAGACCACAGATCGCCATGGAGCCGAGCGGGCGGCTCCGGGGGGCCGACCCGGTCGGGCAGAACCCGCAGGAGGTCATCGAGCTCGTCGCGAGCCTCGGCGGGCATCCGTCCTCGTTCGACGCACAGGGCAAGCATGGGGGCGAGGCGCCGTGCTCCATAGAACGTCGCCCAGTCGGGCAGTGGTGCGTTGTCCTGGGGAAGTGAGGCGATGACGCCCGCTCGGCACAAGCCAAAGCGGGGTGCTGCATGGGCATGCAGTTGCGCCAGGCCGCGTCCGAACGTCTCATCGAAGGAGGTCGGTCGCGGACCGGACTCGACGAACTCCAAGACGAGGGCCCGCGGTGACGCGTGCAGCACGGCCGGGGTGCGCAAGGC
>CAYGTG010001142.1:2132-3060 GCA_964352485.1 uncultured Nannocystaceae bacterium
GAAGGCCTCGACGCCAAACATCGGACCCGCGTCGGGGTGCGCTTTCGCAAACACCGTCCTTCCATCGGACAGGCCAACGCGCCAAGCATCGCATATGTCCCCTCCGGACACTCGAACCATGCGGGTGACGGACGCTCCGAGGACTGCCCCGAGGTGTTGCTTGAGGAGCTCAAGCACGATCTCGAGCCTGCAGGTCGACCAGCAGGGCCCGGCAGGACCGCAAGCAGATATCGAGCACGTCGTCGAAGCCCGATGCCCCACCGTAGTACGGGTCGGGAACGTCGAGGTCGTGTGGCCCCTCGCTGTCGGGGTCCCATTCGCGCAGTAGCACGACCTTGGCAGCGTCTTGTGCCGAGGGCGCCCGTGCGAGCAGGTCGTTCTTGTTGGCGCTGTCCATGGCCACGACCCACTCGAAGCGTGCGAAGTCCTCAGCGTCGAACCGCGCCGCAGCACCCGCGAGGGTGATCCCGCGGCGAGCTGCGGTTTCGGTCGAGCGACGGTCAGGGGCTTCCCCTTCGTGAGCGGCACCGGTGCCCGCGCTCTCGATCTCGATCCGGGTGGCGGCGGGCCGCTCGGCGAGAAGATGGCGGAACACGCCTTCAGCGGTCGGGGAGCGACAGATATTGCCAAGGCACACGAAGCACACACGGATCACGGCCCGAGCCTGCCGGTCCATCGCCAGCTAGTCGAGCATGAAGAACCCGACCACCGCGGCCCCAACGGCGAGTCCGACGATGACGGTGATGACCATCGCGATGAGCTTGGCGTTGCGTCCTGGAACCACGATCGGTTCATCGTCCAGGTCCACCATGGGCATCGGGATGGTTTGCCCGGCCGGAATTCCCTGCGGAGCGGCGCCCTGCCACTGGTGGATGGGGGCCATGGGAGGCCCCAGGGGGGACTGCAGCTGCGGTTGCGTAGCAAGGAC
>CAYGTG010001143.1:0-3058 GCA_964352485.1 uncultured Nannocystaceae bacterium
ACCCCGACCGTGGCCAGCGTCACCGCGATCGCGATGTCGCTGGCGTGGTCGAGCTGTTCGAGCCACCCGCGCAGGGTCACCCAGATCCGGCCGCCGGGGCCGGAGGTTCCGGTCGCGTTGTGAAGCTGTCCGAACCCGATCAAGACGCCGGCGCCGGTGATGTATCCCAGGACGACCGCGGTGGAGATGAAGTCGACGAGGGCACCCAACCGCAAGAGTCCCGAGCCGGCCTGAAACACGCCGACGAGCAGGGCCAGCGTGAGCGCGGTCGCGACCGGGTCGGTGCCCATGTGCCGGGCCAACCCCGCACCGACGAGCAGGCTCAGCGCGTTGGTCGGACCGGCGATCACCAGTGGTGAGCTGCGGAACAACGAGCCCACGATCGCTGGAATCGTGGCGGCATAGAGGCCGACGACCGGCGGTAGCCCGGCGACGGTCGCGTAGGCCAGCCCCTGAGGTACGCCCAGAAACAGCACCGTAAACGCCGCGAGCAGGTCTGGCCCCAGGGCGTCCTTGGGGTAGCGACGAAGCGGGGGGAGAGGAAGCCAGCGTGGCATGACGGGGCGGGACCGCGTTTCAGCGTTGCAACGCGATTGGAACGGACGATGCGACGCCTTCGCCTCGAAGGGTTCGTGGGACGCCGTGGCGACTATCCTACGCGTCCGGCCCAGTCCTTGCACAATCCGAGCCCAAGCGTGAACTACGGCTTCGTCATCGACAACCGCAAGTGCATCGGATGCCACGCGTGTTCCACCGCCTGCAAGAGCGAGAACGAGGTCCCGCTTGGCGTGAGCCGCACCTGGGTGAAGTACGTCGAGCAGGGTGCCTACCCCGACGTCCGCCGCAATTTCCAGGTCACGCGCTGCAACCACTGCGAGAACCCGCCGTGTGTTCGGATCTGTCCCGTCACGGCGATGTATCAGCGTGAGGACGGCATCGTCGAGTTCGACCCCGCGGCGTGCATCGGCTGCAAAGCTTGCATGCAGGCGTGTCCCTACGACGCGATTCACGTGGACCCCGACCGCGGCACGGTCGCGAAGTGCCACTACTGTGCGCATCGGGTCGATGTGGGGCTCGAGCCTGCGTGTGCGGTCGTCTGCCCGACGCATGCGATCATCGCCGGCGACCTCGACGATCCCACCTCCGAGATCGCCAAGCTAGCGGCGGGTCATCAGACGACCGTGCGCAAGCCCGAGCAGGGCACGCGTCCCAAGGTGCTCTACATCGAGGGGAACGACGCCGCCATGCACCCGACCGCCGCAGCAACGCCCGAGCACATGATGTGGTCCGACGTCGTGGGCGAGCATCGCAGCGCGCCGGCAAAGCGGCTCACGGTCCTGGGGCAGGGTTCGCAGGGCCCACAGGCCGTCCAGGTTCACGGCCTGTCCCTTCGCGCCCCGCAGCCGCAAGGTCAGCCCACAGACGGCCCCATCCGGGGACCGGGGACGATGGCCGAGCACATGGTCCAGGTGGCCTACAACGCGCAGCACCAGATCCCGTGGCATTGGCCGGTGCCGGCCTACTTGGTCACCAAAGGCATTGCGACGGGCATCTTCTTGATGCTCACGCTCGGCTTTGGGTTGGGTCTATTCGAGCTCAGCACCGACGTCGTGTTCTACGGCGGGTTGCTCAGCGTGTTGATGACGCTGCTGACCACGGCGCTGCTGGTCTACGACCTCGAGCGCCCGGAGCGATTCTTGTCGATCCTGCTGCGGCCGCAGTGGAGGAGCTGGCTGACCCGCGGCGCATTTCTCCTGATCGCGTTCTCGAGCGTTTCGGGGCTGTGGGTCGCGGCGGCCGGAGTCGAGAAGCTCGGGCTGTGGACGATCCCCTCAGGAGTCACGATGGCGCTGGGTTGGCTGACGCTTCCGTTGGCCTTCGGGGCCGCGATCTACACCGCCTTCTTGTTCGCGCAGGCCGAGGGCCGTGACCTGTGGCAGAGCCCGCTGCTGCCGGTGCACTTGCTGGTGCAGGCGCTGATGATGGGCGCGGGGGCCTTGCTGGTGCTTGGACTGGCGATCGACGTGCCGGCCGGGTTGGTCGAGGTCAGCGCGGCCACGTTCATCGCCTGCATCGTCATCGACCTGATGATGCTGCTGCTCGGGGAGTTCGGCATTCCCCACGCCAGCGACGTCGCGGCGCGTGCGGCTCATGAGATCTCGCATGGCCGCTACAAGACAAGCTTCTGGTGGGGTGCCATCGCGCTGGGCCACGGGGTCCCGCTGGCGGTGATGCTGGTGGCCACGCCCTCGCTGCCGCTGGCCCTGCTCGGGTTCGTCGCCGCGACGGTCGGGCTCTACCTCTACGAGTATGCCTTCGTCATGGCACCGCAGGAGATACCGAACTCGTGACCGATCTCGCCGCCTCCGTCGCCAACTTCCTCGGCAAGCTGCTTGGCCGCGCTCCGGAGCCACAGCTCGACACCGACGAGCCCACCAACGCGGGAGGGCAGGCGCTGCCGGGGTTCTCGATCGCATCGGTCGCGCCCAGCGAACTCACCCAGATTCGGCATCCCGACGGACGCATGAGCACCTATCCGCCGGCGCACGCGTGGGACGACTGGGTCGAGTGGGACTCGAAGGCCTGGCCGCAGCGCAAGGCTCGGCACTACGCGCTGGTGCCGACGATCTGCTTCAACTGCGAGTCGGGCTGCGGGTTGCTGGCGTACGTCGACAAGAAGACGTTCGAGATTCGCAAGTTCGAGGGCAACCCGGTGCACCCCGGCAGCCGCGGCCGCAACTGCGCGAAGGGCCCGGCGACCCACAACCAAATCTACGACCCCGAACGCATCCTGTATCCGCTCAAGCGAGTCGGAAAACGCGGCGAGGGCAAGTGGGAGCGGGTGAGCTGGGACGACGCGCTCGAAGACATCGGCACCCGCATGCGGGAGAGCCGACAAAAACGTCGCGACGGCATCATGTATCACGTGGGTCGTCCCGGCGAGGACCACTACACCAACCGCTGCATCAGCGCGTGGGGGGTCGACGGTCACAACAGCCACACCAACATCTGCTCGGCGGGCGCCCGCGCCGGCTATGCGTTTTGGACGGGGATGGAC
>CAYGTG010001144.1:0-586 GCA_964352485.1 uncultured Nannocystaceae bacterium
CCCATCCGGTACCGGGTTCCGGGCGATCTGGAGGCCGCCTTGGCGAGCACCCTCCCCGACCCCAAAGGGCAGGATGGGGTCGCCTGGAACAGCTCCACCTGGCTCGTCCGGTACGAGCGGGTCGTACCGGCCAGGACGTGGTTGTGGTAGCGCCCGAAGAGATCTCCAAATTCCCTCGAAATCGGCGGAATTGAGCCTTTTGGCGGGGTTCTATCCCGCCTGCGCAGCGGGTACAGTGCGCGTTCGGAATCTGCATGTCAGGTGACCAAAAAATCGCGCTGAACATTGAAGACGAGATGCGTAGCTCCTTCTTGGACTACGCCATGAGCGTCATCATTTCACGAGCGCTTCCCGATGTGCGCGACGGCCTCAAGCCCGTGCACCGACGCATCCTCTACGCGATGCACATGCTGCGAAACACGCACTCGCAGCCCCACAAGAAATCCGCCCGCGTCGTGGGCGACGTGATCGGTAAGTATCACCCGCACGGCGACTCCGCGGTCTACGACGCGCTGGTTCGCCTCGCGCAGGATTTCGCGATGCGCTATCCGCTGCTCGACGGCCAGGGCAACTTCGGAAGCGTCGA
>CAYGTG010001144.1:596-3055 GCA_964352485.1 uncultured Nannocystaceae bacterium
CCGCATGAAGAAGCTCGCCTCGGAGCTTCTCGCAGACATCGACAAAGAAACGGTCGACTGGGTTCCGAACTACGACGAGAAGGAGCTCGAGCCCGGGGTGCTGCCCACCAAGGCGCCCAACCTGCTCCTCAACGGAGCGGTCGGTATCGCCGTCGGTATGGCGACGAACATCCCGCCGCACAACCTCACAGAGCTGGTCGATGCCTGCTTGGCGCTGATCGACGACCCGGACATCGACATCCGGGGGCTCATGGAATACGTCAAGGGCCCCGACTTTCCGACCGGCGGCCAGATCATCGGGAAGGCGGGCATTCAGTCCGCCTACGCCAGCGGCCGCGGCAGCATCACGGTGCGCGCCCTGTGCGAGATCGAGGAAGACAAGAAGGGCCGCGAGTCCATCGTCATCACCGAGATCCCCTACCAGGTCAACAAGACCCGGCTCATCGAACGCATCGCCAACTTGGTTCGCGAGAAGCGAATCGAAGGCATCAGCGACATTCAGGACTACAGCGATCGGACGGGCATGCGGATCTGGATTCAGATCAAGCGTGACGCGGCCGCGCAGGTGGTGCTCAACCGCCTCTACAAGATGAGCGATCTGCAGACCACCTTTGGGGTCAACATGATCGCCATCGCGGCCGGACGCCCGCAGATCCTCAACCTCAAGGACTGCCTCGTCCACTTCATCGACCACCGCCGGACGGTCATCACTCGGCGGACCCGCTTTGAGCTGCGCAAGGCGATGGAGCGGCGTGAGATCGTCGAGGGTCTTGGTGTCTCGGTGGATGCCATCGATCGCGTTATCGCGATCATCCGAGGCTCCCGCGACCCCGACGTTGCAAGGGACGGCCTCATGGCGGAGCCCCTGGTGGGCTTTGCGTCGTTCCTCGAGCGGTGCAATCGGCCGGCCGAAGAGGTCGAGGCAGCCCGAGGCAAGCCGTATCACCTCAATGAGCGGCAGGCGAAAGCCATCCTCGAGATGCGGCTGCAGCGATTGACCGGCCTCGAGCGCGAGAAGATCGAGGGGGAGTACCGGGAGCTCTCCGACGAGATCGCCCGGCTCGAAGCCATCCTCGGCAGCCGCGAGCAGCTGATGACCGTCATCCGCGGCGAGCTGCGCCACATCCGTCACGAGTACGGCGACCCCGAAGGCATCGACTCCGGCAACGGCGGCCCGGACAACAAGGGCTCACGCCGCAGCGAGCTGTGCGAGGCCGAAAACGAGATCGAAGCGATTGACTTGGTCGCGGATGACTCGATGGTCGTCATGCTCACCAACAACGGCTACATCAAGCGCCTTCCCAGCGAGGAGTACCGGGTCCAGGCCCGGGGCGGAAAAGGCGTCAAGGGCGGCAAAGGCCGGGACGACGAAGACTTCGTCACCTCGATCTTCGAGGCCACGGCGCACGAGTTCGTCCTGTTGTTCACCGACACCGGTCGCGTGTTCCGCAAGCGGGTGTTCGAGCTGCCCAAGGGTCGCCGCGACGCCCCCGGCAAGGCGCTGGTCAACTTCTTGGATCTCAAGGACGACGAGCGGGTGCTCGAGATGGTGACCTACCGCGAGGACGCGATCAGCGACGAGCACAACATCGTCACGGCGACCGCGCGCGGCTACGTCAAGCGGACCAGCATCAACGAGTTCGCCAACATCCGGACCTCCGGTCTCATCGCGGTGAGCATCGACGAGGGCGACAAGCTCATCGCGATTCGCTTCACCGACGGCAAGAAGCACCTGCTGCTCAGCAGCGCGGGCGGCATGGCGATTCGCTTCAACGAGACGGACCTGCGCCAGATGGGCCGCAACGCCCGAGGCGTTCGAGGCATGGCGCTCAAGAAGGGCGACACCGTCGTCGCCATGAACAGCCACGACCCTGCCGAAGACGACGTGTGGCAGATCCTGACGATCTGCGCCAACGGCTACGGAAAACGCACCGCAATCAGCGACTACCGAAGCCAAACCCGCGCGGGCAAGGGCCTGATCACGATCAAGGTCACCGACCGCAACGGTCCGGTCGTCAGCAACCTGATGGTCCAAGACGACTTCCAGCTCATGCTCGTCACCGACGGCGGCAAGGTCATCCGGACCCCGGTCAGCGGCGTCAGCGAGCTGGGTCGCAACACCCAGGGCGTCCGCATTATTCATACCGACGACAACGAGAAGGTCGTCGCCGTTGCCCGCATCGTCGACCCCGATGACGAAGTGACGGACGAAGAAGGCGAGTTGGCCGCAGCTCAGCCCGCTTTGGCCGAAGGCGAAACCGCTGGGGACGACGAAGCGTCTGCAGAACCGGCCGAATCGACCGTGGCTACTTCCGAAGCCGGCGACGCGGACGCTCCGCAAGACGAGTAGCTCCGGCCAGCGGGAGGGGCCGCCGTTCCCCTCCCCGCTGCCCCTTCTCGTGTTGGCGTACGCGACCCCGTCGAGGACCTCCGAATCGGCGTGCCACGCAGGCTTCAGA
>CAYGTG010001145.1:0-3048 GCA_964352485.1 uncultured Nannocystaceae bacterium
CGCGTGGGCCGGTCACGATCAAGCGCAACGGTCGCGATGTCGCCGTCGTGCTTTCGCCGGCGGAGTTCGCTCGCCTGACCGCTGCCATGCCCGGCGAGGTCTCTCCTCGGGTGAAGGAACTACACGCCCGCAGCATGAAGCGGTTCGGCGCGGTCTACGAAGCCTTGGCCAAGTAGTCCGCCGATGGCCACCGAGTACCTGACCCTGGCGGAAGCCCTGTGGGTTCACGAACAGCAGATCGAACGGTTCGGTGGGTCGCCCGGCGTCCGCGATCGGGGGTTGATCGAATCCGCCTTGCTGCGGCCCCAGACTGGGTACTACGCAGACACGATTGAGGAGGCTGCCGCATTGTGGGAGAGCCTGGCGATGAATCACGGGTTCATCGACGGGAACAAGCGCGTCGCGTTCGCCTGTGCAGACCTGTTCCTCAACCTGAACGGCTACGACATCACCGCTGACGAACCGGCGGTTGTCTCCTTCATCTACCGGCATCTCGAGGCCGGTACGTTCCGGAAGGATGTTCTCGATACCTGGCTTCGCGACTGGACGGGTCCATTCGCGGAATGACCGATACACAAGACGCGAGGACGTTGACGCGACTGTCCTCGACCTTCGCCGGTACGTCGGGGCCTCGCTTGGTGCACAAGCCGGCGCGACCATGACCGCTGTAGGAGGTGGGCTTCGCCGACTTCCGCAAGGACTCCGCCGAGGACGCGCCTGGCCCTCCGGCCAAGATGCGGGTCTCGGCCGAGCAGCTGATCTCGGAACTCGAAGGCGTCAGCTGGAGACACGCGCGGACCGACGCGCAGACGCTGCCGCACCAGTACATCGTCGAGCTGGTGCCGACGGAGTGATTGCCGGCTGAGGCTGAGGCTCAGCCCGGTCCGCACGTGACGGTCGCAAGTGCAGTCCCCGTCATGTCCGAGTACGTGTACGGCTCCGTGAGTCCGTCGTAGGACCCGACGCTTTCGCCAGTCGCGGCGTCGACCTTGTAGGCGACCTCGCCAACGACCCACACGAACCCCTCGATGTCGACCGCGATGCCCTTGGTGGGGTCGAGACTTTCGAACGTCGCGCCGAGCGCCAGCGTCTCGAGGTCGATGGATACCGCCCCCTCTGCGGTTGCGATCCACATGCTCGATCCAGCCTGCGCAAGACCGCCGAGGCTGGAGAAGGCAGGGCCCAAATCCCAGGTCTCGAGCGCCGGATCGAAACGACCGACGCCGACCCCCGTCGTGCTCGACACCCAGACGCGACCGAGGTGGTCGACGGTGATTCCGTAGGGCGACAGAGACGCCGGGACGTCCCAGGTCGAGACCGTGAGGTCGTCGCGAGTGACGCGCGCGAGCCTCGGGTTCGTCGTGACCCCACCGATGTGTACGAAGAAGAGGTCACCGGACGGATCCACCGCACCGCCGTACGCTCCGAACTGCGCCCCCGTGAAGTCGGCTTCGGCGATCTCGACCTCTTCCTGGATCACACCGGTGTCTCCGTCGACGAGCGCGACGCCGACGCCCCCGGTCCCCCCAAGGCCCGGCGCCAGGCCGGTGCTGGAGGAGTAGACCGTCCACACCGAGCCGCCCGACACCTCGCACGCCCCCTCCTCGAACGGAGACGTCGCCCAAGCGACGGGGCGCTGGTTGGTGGTCGGGAACTCGGTGTACCAGTCGACGCAGTCGTCCATGCCCCATGCGAGCACGTCTCGTGCACCTGTGGAGGTCTGAATGCCCGGAACGCCGTTGGTATCCGTGCATGCGTCTGGATCGGCCACGATCTTCGTGAGCCCGCCATGACGATTGGCGACGGCGACATCACCGGCCAGATTGACCGAGGTTCGTGATGGATTACCGTTGCCGTCGGGACGCGTGATGTAGCGCCCGACCTCCTCGAGGGTCCGCGTGTCGATCTTCGAGACCGTCCCCTCGCCGGCATTGGCGATCCAGATGAAGTCGCGATCGCAACCGCAGGGCCCGACCACCTCGGGCTCTCCCCCGACATCGACCTGCATCCCAGACGTTCCACTGGACTCGTCGACCGGCCCCACCGTCGTCGCGGAAAATGTCGAGCCCTCCGATGTGCCCGAAGTCGTCCCAGCGCTGGTCAGTGTCTCGCTGGATGAGCCTCCCGGCCCCGACGTCGTCTGGGCGCCGGTCGATGTCGTCGCCTGGTGACCATCCGTCGTTTCGTCGGCACACGCGAGCAGTGGGAGCAGGACAACGAGAAGGCGGGGATGAGGAGAAACCATGTAGAAGAGGGAATGGGCGAAGCCAGGTACGGTTCCCACACAAGCGCGTGGCGGACCGAGGGCGCGCGGTGGATTGGGCTGACGCCGACGACCACGGCCTTATTCATGTCGACGCTAGCGGTTGAGCGAAATGAAGTGGAAAATCAGAGGGAGGCTGAGGTAGCGGAGGGGGCCCTGGGCCGAAGCGGTGCGGCGTGCGGCCGGAGCGTCGGTGCATCCCGTCGAGCGCGGCCGGGCCCACTTGGCGTTGGCGAAGGCACGCCTGGCCCGCGGGGACACCAAGGCGGATACTCTCGGTGACCTCGAGCGCGCGGCGAAGGCATTCGCGAGCCAGCCCAAGCATCATGCCGCTCGGGGTGCTGAGCTCGCCTCGCTGCTGGATGGCCCTTGAGCCAGCCGGGTCCGCGTGGTCTCAGGCGCTGGCGACGACTTCGACTTCGAGCTTGAAGTCGTAGGGAAGTCGCCGGACCTCGACGCAGGTTCGAACCGGGGGGGCTTCGACGTCGAAGAACTCGGTGTAGACCTGGTTGAACAGGCCGAAGTTGCTCAGGTCGGTCATGTAGCAGGTGACCTTGATGACCTTCTTGAGGCTCGAGCCAGCCTTCTCCAGGGTGCGCTGCAGGTTCTGGAGCGTGGTACGGGCTTCGTGAACGAAGTCCCCATGCGAGAACTTGAGGTCCTCCACGCCAACCGCCGCATGGCCGGACGTGTAGATCAGGCCGTTGTGCTGCTTGGACCACGCGAAGATGGGGCCGTACTCGAGGCTGCGCGTGGAAGGTTGGCTCATCGCGAACTGTTTTAGC
>CAYGTG010001146.1:0-643 GCA_964352485.1 uncultured Nannocystaceae bacterium
CGGGCCCAAAGACCAGCGAGACGGCGTGGCGAGGTTATGAGATGTGCTCTAGACGGCTGAGCTTCGGGCGTGGCTGTTCGAGACGCTCGAAGCCGAAAAAGAGAGGGCGCGACGCAGACGAAGCGGCACCGAACCGCTGTCGTTGCGCCCCGACCCTATAAATCATGGCGCAGGTGAGACGGTGTGCAAGGTCGTGTCGCCCTCAACCGTCAAATAGCGGCGAAGCTTTGCGTAGGTCTTCTTGCCGATCCCCTTGATGCGCATCACATGGGCTGTGCGGGTAAACCGGCGCCGGTCCCGGTAGGCCAGGACCTTGTCGGCTGTCGCCGGGCCGACTCCAGGCAGAAGCATGAGCTGTGCTCGGTCGGCGGTGTTGAGGTTGACCGTGCCCTCGAGGGTGGGCGCGGCGAACAGTGCGACGGGCTGCACCGGGACGGCGAGCGCGACCGCGGGCAGGCAGCAGAGCAGACCGACGCAGAGGGAAACAAGCGTTGCCTTCATGCCGCCGGGTTGAGCACGACCCATACCTCGGCCCGCACTCCTGATTTCAGCAACTTGCACCGAGGCCCGGCCCACGGACAAGCCAACCCCGTGGCCCATGGGCCACCACGACCTCCGCCAACCACCATCGAGGGGCAACGAG
>CAYGTG010001146.1:743-3043 GCA_964352485.1 uncultured Nannocystaceae bacterium
GGAGGAGCGAAAGCGACGAGCAAGCCCGACAGGGCGCCCGCCAGGGGTTGAAGCGAAGGGGGCTCCGCCCCCGCAGCGAAGGGGCTCCGCCAACCACCATCGAGGGGCAACGAGGGAGGAGCGAAAGCGACGAGCAAGCCCGACAGGGCGCCCGCCAGGGGTTGAAGCGGAGGGGGCTCCGCCCCCGCAGCGAAGGGGACCGCGAGGTCCCCTTAACAGAAACAGATCACAGCGGCTGGCAGATCTTGACCTGGCGGTCGCTCGCCGGGTTGTCCGCATCGGGCTGTTGATAGACCCCGTCGGATCCCGTCAGGCGGCATTCGTAGCCGCCGCGGCAGTCGCGGTTGCTCGTGCACGACCGGCGGCAGGTCGTCCGAGCGGAGACCTCGTCAGCGCATAGGCCTTCGCCCAGGCAAACCTCATGGGGCAGGCAGGCGTTGAGGGGCTCGAGGACGGAGCCGTCCGAAGCGGTCACGGCCTTGTCCTCCCGCTCGGGGTCACATGCGACGCTGAGGAAGTCCGTGCCGTACGACTTCACGCACGAAGCCTCGTCAGGGCAAGACGAGCGGGAACAGCCTTCGATGATGCACTCGCCCTGACCGCCGATGCGGTTGGAGAGGTCGCAGCTGCGCTCGCCTTGGCGCGAGCAGTCGGTGCTGCGGCGGCAGGCGTCACCGATCTCCGACCGACAGCCGGAGGCGAGGGAGGCGACGGCCACGAGGGCAACTGCGAGAATGGCGCGCATCAGAGCGCCGGGACAATACACCACCTTCCGCGAGGTGTCCTGTGGGCTGGGTCCGTCTTGAACGGGGAGCCCGGCGACGCTGCTAGCGCTCGCGCCGGATGGCGTTTTCGTGCCAAGGTGGACACGCACGTGGCGTCCGAGCTCGAGGACATCCTGGTCGCGTTTTCGCGGTTGGTCGAAGAACACGAGGCCTCCCAAGAGGAAGCCCCGGAGGACGAAGATCCCGAGAACTTCCGGTGTGAGGGGTGTGTGGACTGCGTCGCATGCCGGTTCTGCACCGCTTGCGAGCGTTGCTCCAACTGCACCTACTGCGACGCCTGCTCGGACAGCGCGGACTGCACCCAGAGCCGGGAGTGCGTGGCCTGTGCGGATTGCAGCCAGAGCAACCTCTCGGGCTACTGCGAGAAGAGCTCCTATCTCACCCTCTGCCTCGACTGCGACAACTGCGTCCAGTGCTTTGGGTGCGTCGGGCTCAGCGGTGCCGAGTTCCACATCCTCAACGAGCCCTTCAAACGAGGCGCGTACTTCAAGAAGGTGGCCGAGCTGCGCAAGCTGCTCGATGTCAAGCTCACCGAGGGCTGGATGCCGCCGTGGGTGGAGGACGCTGAGGAACGAGAACCGGCGTTGGAAGAAGATCTGACACCTCTGGAGCAGCCGGAGCTCCAGGCTGTGCCGGCGGTTCATCCTGTAGAGCAGGCCCACTCCATGGAGGTCACCGCTCCGGTCGTCGCGCAGGCGAGCCCGTCGGGGGAGCCCAACACCGAGGTGTCCACGCCTGCGGTCCCACGTCGAGTCGATCCGTACACCGACCGCACGTCTCGTTTGCCCGAGGTCTCAGCCCCCAAGGAGCACACCGGTTCGTGGCCGCCGGCCGATGCCAAGGTCGCACGTTCGATGGACCGCAGTCGCCGGTCCGCCGAGCCCTGGGAGGCGCTCTTCGAGCCCGACGAACTCCCGCCTCCGCGGACTCCAGCCGCCGAGGAGTCGCCCATGACCTCGACCTCGACCGAGCCTACCGAGCCAAGCAGTCCCACGGAGCCCAAGCGGGGTCGATTCGACCGACTGGTCACGCCGCCACGATCGGACGAGCCCGCGTCCAGCCCGTCGGATCCGCCGGCGCCCAAGGCCAAGCGCTCCGAGCCCCCCGCGTCATTCTTGGGAAAGCTGCCGGAGCCAGCGCCGTCAGAGCCCGAGCCCCAGGGCGGCATCCGTCGCGCGAAGCGACCGCAGCGCGATTGATCGGCCACGTTCAGGCGCCACAAAGAGCTCTGCGGAGGTCTTCGCACGCACGCGTTCACAGCTCGGTGAAGTACTCGACCATCAGCCGCAGACGGTGGCTGGCGTCGGGCTCGGTGACGCCATCAGCGACGATGCCATCGTTCTCGTCGGCGCCGCGTCGGAACCAGGCGACGTCGGCGACGCCGTTGTTGGTGACGTTGGCCAGGCGCACGCGGATCTGGAAACGGACCTCGTCGTCGGACGATGAGGCCTCGAGTTGTTCGGCGACGTCGACCGCGATGGTGCCGCCGGGCGCGATCTGCGCGGAGGAGAGAAA
>CAYGTG010001147.1:0-3039 GCA_964352485.1 uncultured Nannocystaceae bacterium
CCCCAAGCCCCCGCCCCCAGTCGCGCCCGCGGCCAAGCCCGAGCTTCCACCCCGAATCGGGCCGAAGCAGCGCACGGCCCTCGTGGGAGAGGCATTGGCGGCGACCAAGGCTGGCAACCTCGACCAGGCCGACCGTCTGTACCGACGGGTCTTGTCCTCCGACCCATCCGACGCGCAGGCCCTCGGTGGCATCGCGCAGCTTGCGTTCGACCGCGGCGCCTACCACCGCGCCTTGCGGTACGCCCGGCGAGCGTCCAAGGCCGCGCCCCGCAACACCAAGACGCTGATCCTGCACGGAGATGTCGCGTACCGGGTCGACTACTACGACGAGGCGATCGCGGCCTACGAGGCTGCGACAAAGCTAGGATCCGAAACCGCGTCTTCGCGCCGCGACTACGTCCGGGAAAAAACCGGCCGCTAGCCCTCAATCAAGCGCTGCTTGATTGAGGCCGTCGCGCCAGTCTTGATAGGGGCCTTTCGAAAAGGCCCCTCACTGCGGCCGACAAGTCGCCCTTCGTTTCACCCGAAACGGGCACCTGACGGCGCCTACTAGCCCTTGATTACACGGGTTTTCGAAAACAGCGCTTGATTGAGGGCTAGCAGCCCTGTTGGCTGCAATGCTAGGATTGTCGCCACGGTGGACCCTCGTGAGCCCGACGATGCTGCGCTCTTGGTCGCCTGGCGCCAGGGCACCGCGGCTGCAGGAAGTGAGCTGCTCAAGCGCCACTTCGTCGCCGTCTACCGCTTCTTCGCGGCCAACGTGTCGGACCCGGAGGAGTACACGCAGCAGACGTTCGAGGCGTGCGTCCGCCAGCGCGAGGCCGTGCACACCGACTTCCGGGGCTACCTGTTCGGGATCGCCCGCAACGTGCTGAATACCGAATGGCGGCGGCGACAGAAGGTCAAAGGGAACGTCCCGCCATCGCAGGCCGAGATTCGAGATGTCCGCACTTCACCCAGCGCAGCCGTCGCTCGCCTGGACCAGCAGCGGTGGGTGCTCGCCATGATGGCGCGGCTCCCCGAGGAGTACCGCGCCGTGGTCGAGATGTTCTACTGGGAGGACCAACCGTTGGCAGAGATCGCGAGTCGGCTCGCGATCCCGCTGGGCACCGTGAAGAGTCGCCTCTTCCGCGGGAAGGCGCTTCTCAAAGACCAGCTGACCAGCAGCGGCGCGCCCGTGAGTCTTCAAGACCTCGTGCTCGCGCGCCTGCGCGGCTCTGGCTAGAGATGCCGAGGGCGGAGCGTTGCGTGCTCGCTGCGTTCACGGCGTCGCGACGCAGGAGGCCGGCAGCGCGACCGCGTCCGCCTTGGCCATTGTCTTGGCGTCAGCGACGTTGCCCAGGGCACACAGCGCGAGCAGCATGGTGGAGGTGCGCTCGGCGGCGAGCGGACTGTCCGGCTCGGCGAGGGCATGGGCACGAAGCAGCGCCAACGCGGCCAGGGCCCGTCCGGCCTTGAGCTCGATGCGGGCCCGCGGCAGCAGTCCCAGCGCCGGCTCCGGCGCGGGTGGAGTCGTGGCCACCACCGCCCTCGCCCGGTGCACGGGCTTCGGCGAATTCGGCACGCTCTGGGGGTGTTCGCGCCGCAGCAGGGGCGCAGGGGGATCCGCCCGCAGCGGTGAGGCGAATGCCACGACCGTGGACGGCACCGGGGGGATGAGCCGCGATGGCGTCTGGGCCTGCGGTGCAGCGCCACCGCTCCAAACCGCGAGCGCGCCCACCACGGCAAGACCGCCCAGCGTCCCCAACCAGGGAAGCATCGAACCGGCGACCGCGGTCCCCACGGGGCCGGCCAGCTCCGGGATGCTCAGCGTGAGCGCGGCCCAACCGCGGGAGCGAAGCTGCTGTGGAGGTCGGGACGTCGAGCGTTCGGCGAGCCGGCGCACCGCGTCGTCGTTGCGCGCCCGGGCTTGCACGCGACGTGCACTTGCCTCGATCTCCGCCTTGGCCGCGCGAAGGCGGGAGTAGATCGTCCTCGCGTTCACGCCGGTGATTGCGGAGATCTGAGGCGCGGAGAGCCCCTCGAGCGTGTGCAACACGTAGGCCGTCCGTTTGTCCGGGCCGAGGGATCCGAGCAGCGCCTCGAGCATCTCGCTGGCCTCACGCCGCTGCGTGAATCGCTCGGGGTTCGGTGCCGGATCGACCAGACGCAGCGACGAGGCCGAGACGCTCGCCTGGGGACGGCTGCGCTGCCGGCGGGCGTAGTTCCAGTAGACGCGGGTCGTGATGCCATACAGCCACGTGGTCCACGCCGAGCGCCATTCGAAGGCGTCGAGCCGGCGGTGCACGACCAAGAACACCTCCTGCATCACGTCCTCCGCGTCGCGCTCGGGCACGCCGAGCTTGCGCAGCACCGCCCAGACGAACGCATGATGCTCGTCGTAAAGGCCGCGAAAGGCCATGGCGGTGGAGGCTGCGGTGGAGGACACGGAGGCGCTCGAGGGTAAGTGTCGCGGGGTCGCGCGAAGTATCAAGGAAAGCGCACCACCGGTCCGACCCACAAGCGAGCCCCCACCGAGCCGGCGCGAAACACGTCGAGGTCGACCCCGCTGAGATGGACCGCGGGCTTGTACAGGCCCAGCGGGACCGAGATTCGGGCCTCCAGCCCCACCCGCTTCGAAAGCCATCCGGTGACGCCAAGGCTCGGAACGGCCGCTACCCACCGCTGGATCCGGGGCTGGGGCTCGATGCTCGGTCCGAATCCGCGCGCCCAAACGCCACCGAGTTCACCGGCGAGGCACAAGGGAACCTCCATCGGCGGTGCGCGTACGACCCAGCAGCCCCGGACTTGCCCGGCGGCCACGGCGGCCCGGGCCCCGAAGTCGGGCTCCGGGGTCTCGATGTTGCGCGGCACCGAGAGCACGCCGACCAGCTCGACGCGAAGCCGCGACCACAAGACCCCGGCGCCGAGCGTGGCCGCGAACCCGGGTCGCGGAAGCACGGCCAGCTCCGCCCCGATCCCTGCGGACACCAGGCCCAAGAGATCGGGCGCCGGCCCTCGACGGGGGGGAGCGGCCCGGCTGGGCGGCGCCCCCGGAGG
>CAYGTG010001148.1:0-2350 GCA_964352485.1 uncultured Nannocystaceae bacterium
GGGAGAAGCTGAAGATGAACCCACCGGAAGCTGTCCCTTCACCCCCGGTGGAATTTCATGTTTGGCCGCGTGCGCCGGTGAGGCGGCGTACTACGGTACGTGCGATGACACGCCCTACTCTTATACCGAGGAAGAATGCGTAGACGCTTGCGAGTACACGCAGGCGAACAACCTCGCGAACGGACTCTGGGTGCTGATCTACGGCTGTATGGAACTCTCGGGCGGCAGCTGTGACGCCTTTGGGGAGTGTTTTCTCGACTACAGCTGCTAGCGCGCGTCGAGCTCGGGGTAGTGCCGGAAGATGCCGTGTTCGTTGAATGGCAGGGCCCGGTCCGAGGCGAGGTAGGCGGCGAGGTTGGGGCGAGCTTCGATGCGCTCGAGCAGGGCCATCAGGCCGGGAATGCGCTCGCGCTGCTCGGTGAACGCATTCGGAAACGCGTACGCGATGCCCCGCAGCACGAAGCGCGCCATCAGATCGGGGTAGGTCACCGTACCGGGCACGTGCAGGCCCTCGCCGTCTTGGACGACGTACTCGAAGTGCTCGAGCCACTGTGCAAGCCGGCCGTTCAGGAAGTTGCGCGTGCGCGCCTTGGCGGCATCGCGCTGGTCTTCGTAGCGCAGGGCCACCGAGCTGGGGTGGTGCGTGTCGTGCACCTCACTGGTCAGGTCGGCCCAGCCGAGGAAGTGCTGCTGGGCGAGCAGCCGATCGGCCTCGGTTTTGCCCGCGAGCCCGTGCTTCTCGCCGAGGTAGCGCGCGATCACGGCCGACTGGCTCAGGACGAGGTCGTCCGTCTTCAGGATCGGCGGTGCAAACGGCATCGCGCCTCCGAGCGCGCCCCTGCGGGCTTTGGCCACCGCCGTTGCGCCTTCCTCTCGCGCGACGTCGCGGTAGGGGGCCCCGGTGTCCTCGAGGATCATGCGGACGATCTCCCCGCGACCGGGCAGGGTGGGCCAGTAATAGAGCGCGTATGGGGCGACCATGGCCGCGAGGGTAGCAGCAGGAGCAGTTGCTCTAGCGGCCAGCCAGCAAGGCGTCGCTCGTCTCAACGCTGAGCAGCGCTCCCCCCTGCGGTCCGCCGCCGGGCCCCAATTCGATCCGCCAATCGCAGGCC
Organism: uncultured Nannocystaceae bacterium; assembly: GCA_964352485.1. Lineage (GTDB taxonomy): Bacteria > Myxococcota_A > Polyangia > Nannocystales > Nannocystaceae > CAJXVA01. Next base: position 1,113 of record CAYGTG010001148.1, read on the forward strand.
GTGATCAGGCTCTTGCGATGCTCGGTGATCACGATCAGGTCGCCGCGATCAACGAGACGGTCGAAGACACCGACCATTCGAATCACGTCCGCCTCGTGCAGCCCCGTGCCCGGCTCGTCCAAGAGGATGAGCGAGGGCGACTTCGTCTGAAGCAGGCGGGCGGCGAGCATGAGGCGCTGGGCTTCACCGCCGGAGAGGCTCTGTCGGGAGCGGCCCAGCGTCAGGTGACCGAGTCCGGCGTCGATCATGGCCGATGCGGCGGGGGCGAGCTTGGTGCCGTCGAGCTCGGGGGCGAGGGACTCGATGTCCGTACTCAGGACGTCGGCGATCGAGCGCCCATGCCACGTGACCGCCAGCACCTCGGGGCGGAATCGTTGTCCGTCGCACACGCGGCAAGGCAGGGAAAGGTCGGCCAGGGCGTCCATCGAGATCGTCTCGATGCCGCGGCCTTTGCAGGCTGGACAGCGGCCCTTGGGGCTGTCGAACGAGAAGGCGGCCTTGGGCAGGCTGTGGCCAGGGACCGCGGCAAGCATCCCTTGGAGGGCAGCGCTTGCGCCAAGCGTGGTCAGTGCAGTGTTGCCGACCGGCTCGCGCGAGCTTCGGATCTCGACAAAGCGGTCTAGGCCCGACACCGCGTCGCACCCGACGGCCTGCTGCGCGTGGGCGGAGGCGGCGAGCACGTCGAACAACAGCGTACTCTTTCCGCTGCCGGAGGGGCCCGTCACGCCGATCAGCCCGGCGCAGGGCAGCTCGAGATCGAAGCCCCGCAGGTTGTGGGCCCGAGCTCCGCGCAGCGAGATGCCGACGTCTACGGCGCGAGGCGTTCGGGCGGCGGCGACGGCCCGCAGTGCGCGGGCGGTGGGCGAATCTCCCCCCAGGACCTCGTCCGGGGAGCCTTGGGCGACGATTTTTCCGCCATGGGGTCCGGCGCCGGGCCCCAGCTCTATCAGAACGTCGGCGCCGCGCAGCACCTCCGGCCTGTGGGTGACGACGATGACCGTGTTGCCGGCGTCTCGCAGAACTCGCAAGCGCTCCATCAGCGTCGCGACGTCGTCGGCATGAAGTCCGGAGGTCGGCTCGTCGAGCACGAGCGTGGTGTGGGCGAGCCCCGATCGCAGGGTGCTTGCGAGACGAAGCCGCTGGAGCTCTCCCGAGGACAGCGTGGGGCTGCGCCGATCCAGCGCGAGGTGGCCCAGACCCAGGGCGGACAGCGCACCCAGTCGGGCCGCGAGCTCGGG
>CAYGTG010001148.1:2363-3033 GCA_964352485.1 uncultured Nannocystaceae bacterium
CGCAGCGCGGCGTAGGCCGCTTCGGCCCTCCCCGAGAGCTCCAGAGCATCGAGCGCGGGCAGCACGACGTCCGCCGGAAGAGACAGCAATTCCGGCAGACGCTGTACCCCAACGAGCGTTGCCGCGACCTCGGGTTTGAGCCCGGCCCCCTCGCAGGCAGCACACGGTCGCTCCTGCAGCGGCACCTGCCATGCTGCCGCGTCTTTTCGCTTGGCGCGGCGAATCGCCTCCCGCTCGACCAACGCACACAGCCCCAACCATGGGCCTTCGAAAGAATGGGTTCCGGTTCGTTTGCCGCGCTTGAACGACCAGCTCACCGAGACCTCGAGCTCGCCGGCGCCGTGCAGGATGACGTCGCGGACCTGGGTCGGAAGCTCCTGCCATGGCTTGCTCAGATCGCTCGGCAACCCGAGGGTGTCCAGCGCCGCACGAAGCGTGGCGACGTGTTGATCGTCCGGCAGGGTGAAGAAGGCGCCCGGCTTGGTGCCCGCCATCGCGCCCGCGCTCAGCGGCAGCGACGCGTCGGTCACCAAGCGCTCGGGCGCGCAGCGAGGGAGCGAGCCCAAGCCGGCACAGTTCGAGCACGCGCCCAGGGGACGATCGGGGCTGAAGTGCTCCGCCGTCCATCCGATGGGCGCACCGGCCCGAGCCCACAACAGACGCAGCAGCG
>CAYGTG010001149.1:0-3027 GCA_964352485.1 uncultured Nannocystaceae bacterium
GGGGTGGAGGGGGCTCGGCCTCAGGCTCCTCTTCCTCGAGCTCCGGCTCTTCCTCTTCGACCGCGAAATCGCTGAGTTCCGGGTCCCCCAAGGCGACCTCAACCGTCTTTTCGGCTCGCTCTAGGGTCACCACGTACATCGCAGCGCCCGCGAGCAGGACGCCCAGCGTGATTGCGCTCGGTAGGATCCTTCTCTCGAAGAACCAGCCCTGGAGCTCTGGGCGAAACCCGTCGAACATCGGCTGGCGAACTATGGGGCGCATCCATGGCCTGGGCGTGTCGCGTTTGTCTCGGGTCCGTGACAAGCCGCCACCTTGGATGTGACATCGTGCCCACACGCACGAGGCACCGCGAAGACCCAGAGCCTTTGCCGTGCCGTCACGAAGATGTCACGCACTCGGTCCGAGATCGGCAGACTTCGGCTCACCCGGCCGCCGGGCGACCACGAACGACTGGCGCGGTCCTACCCCGGCCGCACCGAGCGTCCGGTCGAGGCCCCGAAGCACTCGGTAGGGAAGCATCGACAACGTCGTGAGCCGTAGCGCGTCGACGGCTGGGCCCATGACTCGCCAACGACGCCGGCTGGGGATCGTGATCGGCTTCCAGATGTGGCCGTTAACGTTCATGCTGTCTTCTTGGGACACAACTTCAAATCCAGCCTCCCGCACCCGAGCGGCGATGCGGCGCGGTGAGTAACACTGGATGTGGTCGGGGTTGTAGCCGGGCTCCTCGATGGGGACGAACAGCAGCCCCCCGGGCACCACCCGCTGGTACACGGAACGCAGGTGGGCCGCGTCGTCGTGGACGTGCTCGAGCGTGTGGGACGAGACGACAACGTCGAAGGGACCTTGGGGCAGGTCCTCGGGGTCGCCCTCTTTCACCTTTGTGAACCGAGCCCCTCGCCAGCAGCTGTAGATCGGGTCTTCGGCAGCGCGGTCAACCGCCGACTCCGACACTTCCGCACCGTTGAGCACGCAGTCGAGCGGAAAGCAGCGCAGCAGGTGCGGCCGACGGTCTACCGTTGCCTCTGAGCCCGGGCCCGCCGTGATAGACGTGCGTATGACCGGTGAATCGCAGTCGTCTGATGCCGTCGAGAGCATCCACTTGTTCTGGTTCGGGCCGCTCCAAGGCGCCCACGACTTCCCCACCGACCGGAAAAAGTTGTGGTGGATGGCCGACGAAACCACGGACGCCGAGATTCGTGAACGATTCGGGTCCCAGGTCGAGCGGGCACTCGACGGAGAGCTGACCGCCTGGTGTAAGACACCGCGCGGTACGCTGGCGCTTGTCCTGCTTCTCGACCAGTTCACGCGGTGCCTTGGCCGCGGTGAAGCTGCGGCGTTTGCCGGGGACGAGCGAGCACAAGCCATCGCCCACGAGGCGATCGAACAAGGGACCGATCGCAAGCTTCGCTTCATCGAACGCTCGTTCTTGTACATGCCGTTGATGCACGCGGAGAGCAAAGGGACAGCGCAGCGGAGTCTCGAGTTGTTCGGTGAGTTGTCGGCCGAGATCAAGAAGACCGGAGGCGAAGGTCACCCCGACTTCCTCTCTCCGGCTCAGACGCACGCCGACATCGTGCTGCAGTTTGGGCGGTATCCCCATCGCAACGCGATCGTGGGACGCGAATCCACCGCGGAAGAGCTCGAGTACCTGGCCAACAGCGACGTATCCTTCGGGCAGTCTAAGCGCGGCTGACGTTCACCGTCCACGCCGCCGGGCAGACGCGCACCAGCGGCGCCGGAGGCAGATAGCCGCCCACCCGTATCGACCCCCACTGTTGCGCCACAGGAAACAGCGCGTGTCGGAACGCGACCTTCCCATGCCGTCGTTCTGCGCTACGGTTCGCCCGTGTCAGCTTTCAAGCTCTACTACACGCCCACGAGTTGCGGGGCCGCCAGCTTCATCACCGCCACCATCGGCGGGATCACGTTCGACTCTGAGACCGTGGACTTGTCGACGCACAAGACCAAATCAGGGGCAGACTTCTACGCGGTCAACCCCAAAGGCAACGTGCCCACCGTCGCCTTCGCCGACGGATCGATCCTCAACGAGAACGTCGCAACGTTGACCTACCTTGCGGACAAAGGCGACGCGGGTCTCGCTCCGGAGCCCGGAACGCCCGAGCGATACCACTACCTCAACGATGTCGCGTTGGTCGCAACCGAGCTTCACCAGAGCTTTGGCCCCCTGTTCAACCCTCAGCTCCAGGGGGAAGCGCGCGAGGCCGCCGTCGCAAACACGATTCGCCGCGTCAACAAAGTCACCACGAAGCTCAACGGAAAGAGCTTCCTCAACGGCGCGACGCTCAGTGCGGCCGACATCTACGCCTACGTCGTATTGTCATGGGCTGGATTCATGGAGCTGAAGCTCCCTGCCGCAGCTCAGACCTACTTCGACGGCCTCAAGGCCAACGAGGGCATCCAAAAAGCCCATGCTGCGATGGCCGCGTTGCAGTAGCTCGCGAGTGGCCGGCACCTCGGAGCAGGTGATGAATGCCCAAGCAGCGAGGACTGCGACGACGAAGCGGAGGTCTGTCGGCCCCGAGATACCGGCGAGTGGAGCTGTGAGTTTCGCGACCTCCCGCCCTGCAGTTAAGAGACTGCGGTGCGAACCGTCTCGATGCCGAGTCAGCGGCAGCGAAGGCAGACATCGTTGATCTGGCCTGCGGGGACATCTTGGGAGAAGACGGGCCGCCGAGTCAGCGCCGACTCACGGGCTCCTGGCACGCGGGCCTGCCCTGGGTGTCGGCGAAGAGTCCGTCCCAGTCGACCAGCGGAGCACGCTCCTTGAGGCGGGGGCGCATGCGCTCGAGCGCCTCGCCAACGGCTCGCGTCGCGATGCCGGAGATCGCTCCCGCCAGCACAGCGTCTCCCACCCCTGCGCCCTGCTGCGCCCCATAGGCAAGGGCACCTTGACTCTGCCCGCCACCGAGGCTCGCCGCGAGCAGGCCGATGAGCGCTCCCGCGCCGGCGACGGCATGTGCGGGTCCGCCGGTCACACGCATGCCCCGCGGCTCGATGACGAC
>CAYGTG010001150.1:0-3024 GCA_964352485.1 uncultured Nannocystaceae bacterium
GCCACGACCGTCCGAATGCCAGTCCGCAGCGTCGGGTCCGGATCCGGCGCCCACCCGTCCGAGTGCAGGCCCGGATGGTCCCCGTCTCGCTTCCACTGCGAGGCTTTGACCGCCCCCAGCTTCCACATGATCGCCGGGATGCCGAGCTCGCTGCCAAAGATGCCAAAGTCCTCTCCACCCAGCGAAGGCTCGTGTCGCTTCACCTGCTCGGCCCCCAGCTCGGCCTCGAACGCGGCTCGAATCGCGCGAGTCCACTCGGGGTCGTTCTCGCAAGAGGGCAAGCCGACTGTCGTGCGAATCGTCGGCGCTTTGGGGGCGTCGTGGGCCTTGGCAACCTGCGTTGCAACGCGCTCGATCTCGGTGAGCAGGCGCGCTCGCATCTTGGGTCCGTAGGAGCGCACGGTCAGCATGAGCGTCGCAGACGAGGGGATGATGTTGCGCTTGGTCCCGGCCTCGAACTTGCCCACGGTCACCACTGCCTTTTCATCGGGCCGAATCCGCCGAGAGACGATCGTCTGCAACGACATGACGATCTCCGCTCCGATCACCACGGGATCGATCGTCTCATGCGGCCGCGCGCCGTGCCCTCCCTTGCCGTGCACGATGATGTCCACCCCATCGACATTGGCGTGATGCAGCCCTTCGATGATGCTGACTTGTCCCGCGGGCACATCGGCCGCGTCGTGAAGCGCGATGGCAAGACGAGGCTTGCCGTGTTTCTTCAGTAGCTTCGCAAACGCACGATCGGCCACCATGGCCCGCGCCCCGGCCCCGAGTTCTTCGGCGGGCTGCCCAACGAAGAGCACGGTGCCCGACCACGTGTCGCGTGTCGCGGCCAGCACCGAGAGCGCGCCCACGGCCGTGGCCATGTGCACGTCGTGCCCGCACGCGTGCATCACCCCCTTGTTCTGACTGGCGTAGGGAAGCCCGGTCACCTCCGTGACGGGAAGCCCATCCATGTCGGCCCGATACAAGACGGTGGGGCCGGGCCCATTGCCCTTGAGCACCGCGACGATCCCTGTGCCGCCAATTCCCTCGTGGACCTCGAGGCCCAGGCTGCGGAGCACGTCGGCGAGGTGTTTTGCGGTCTTGACCTCTTCCTTGGAGAGCTCCGGGTGCGCGTGAAACCACTCGTATTCGGTACGGGCCAGCTTGGTCGCCTCCGAGAGCCGAGGATCCGAGGCCGGCGCCGCCACAGCAGCGAGCGAGAGAAGCAGCGACAGCGAGAGGCCAAGCATGGGCAGCACGATGCCGCAGGCCGCACGCCCGCGCCATGGTGATGGAACGGTATAGTCCGGGCATGGGCAACCCGCGACTGAGTGACGAGACCATCGCCGAATTCCTGTCCGAGCTGCCTGGCTGGGCGCTCTCCGGCAATCAGCTCACTCGCAGCTTCGACTTCCCCGACTTCAGCACCGCAATGGGGTTCATGGTCCGGGTGGGGATGGTCTGCGAGTCTTTGGACCACCACCCCAACTGGTACAACGTCTACGGGAAGGTCGAGGTTCAGCTGTGGACCCACGACGTCGCAGGCGTCACCGCACTCGACATCCGCCTGGCGACCCAGATGAGCAAGATCGCAGCGGAAGCCGGCTGCAAGAGCTGAGCTACGGATCGCAGCCCAGATCGTCCGGCAAAGGCACCCCTTCGATCCGAACGCCTCCGAGCGTCGCCGACGCCGCGAAGAACTCACCATCGATGCCGGGCCCGCGGGATTGGGCTTCGTCATCGTGGGGGCGGCGGTCCAGCACCAACCCAAACAATCCAAGTCCAACGCATGGACGAATCGTCCCCCGAGGCCTCCGATGCTGTCGTTTGGGGGAAAGCCGTGATAGGCGAAGATCGTGAAGGCGCTTCGAGCACTCTGGCTGGGCCTGTTGTGCCTACTCGCTGCGTGCGCGGCTCGTCTCGACCCGCCGCGCGCCCTGACCCGACACCAGCTGGAGCAGCACCGTTCGCTGGCGGCCGACGACCACGAGGGACGCGCCAAACTCACGAGCAAGCTCGGGCTGGGGACGGACGCGACGTTTCACGCCGCCGCGCGCCTCGACCGAGCACAGGCCCGCCTCCGCATCGCTCGCGCGGTCGGAGCACCCCGGGCCGCGCTCGCCGCGGCGCAGCGAGAGCTTCGTTCCGCGAGCCGCATGGGACTCGAGCTTGGCCGACGCTTCGAAAACGGAAACCTCGTCCTGGACGCTGCACTCGCGCATCGCCGTCCCAAGGCTGACGACATCGCCTGGGGCTGTGACCACAGCGACGACTGGGCCGGGAATACCGCGCAGCTGTTCGAGCACACGCAGAAGGATCCCCAGGCATGGCTCGCGGTGTGGCACATGCAGTGGCGGGACGAGCAGTACGACATCGACCTCCCCGGCGACGATGCGCCGCCTGCAGGTGTGCTGCAAGCACTGGACGTGCGCGGCAACGACCTCCGCTGGGCTCTGCTCACCGCGGAGATACGCACCGGGTCGCTGAGTCAACGCGCTGTCGAGCTTGCGGCCACCATCGCTGAGCGCGACCCCTCCGATCTGCGGGCAAGGATTCTCCTCGAACTTCGCGAGTCGATGCGGGCGGGCTCGATGGTTCTCGACGCCGACCTCTTCGCGGACCAAGTCGCGCAGTGGAGCTCGCTGTCGGCCCTGTCCCGGGCGCGCCTGCGGTCCGAGACCTACGCCGAGGCACCGGCGATTCAGCTTCACTACGCGCACCGCCTGTTGGCGCGCGGGTTGTCCGGGGACGCGCTCGTGGTCCTCGATGCGATGGCATCGAAATGGTCCTCGGATTCCCAGCGCGACCTGGCCGAGCTGATCGAAGGCCTCGCGCTCGTGCATGCCGGGATGCCCGAGGCCTACGACCTGTGGCGCTCCAAACACGAGGGTGCGGCGTCTCAGGCCGCGGACCGTTCGCTGGCACAATGGCGCCAGCAGACGCTGGGTTGGGGCGAATTCCCATCGTCCCAATCACCGCTGGGCGCCGCTTTGCAAGCGGCCCTGCTGCGGCGAGCCGCACACGCAGACCGTGCGC
>CAYGTG010001151.1:0-3017 GCA_964352485.1 uncultured Nannocystaceae bacterium
CCCCCAACCCATGCACGGAAACCGGCACCTGCCCCGTCCGGACCCGGTCCACGCCGTCACCGAGCGGCTCGTGCCCCCGGGAAAGCTCCGCGATTACCCGCGGGGCAGCATCCCCCAGCGCAAGCCCCCGGAGGTCTCCACACAGGTACACCCGCTTCGAACCGTCCGCAGTCGGAATCTCGACCGGGTCCCGCACAACTTCACCGATGAAGCGCTTCGCCAGCGAGGCGATTGCCTCGGCGCGCGCTTCGTAGCCCGACCGAACGACCAAGAGACTGCCGGCCGCCGTCAACTCGTTGCCACTGAGCACGGTCATCCGCGGGACGGTAGCACTCGTCCGCCCGTTCTCGGTCGGTCTCGCGGCCCCTTCGCCAGGAGTTTGCAGCGCGAGCGAAGACGCAAAAACGCCCGGCTCGCAGCACTATCGGCTTCGACACGGCCAACCAAGCCGCCGACGGAACCCTTCAGATCGACGACTGGCCCGCGGTCTCCGGGGACCAGATTTCGATCCGAGGCGACGGAAACATCGCAGGGATGGAGGGCTGGCGGTTCCGGTTCTCGATCGCTGCCGTCCTTCCCTGACACCAGAGCCGACGCAGCAACGCCGGCGACCCCTGGAGGACGCCGGCGTCACGGAAGGCTCGAGCCCGCTCAAGCCGCGTCGAGCACGGTGCGCATCTCGGCCAGATCCGCGTCGCCGGGCAGCACCGCTTCGGCGCGATCCAGGGCGAGCATCGCCTCTGCGATTCCGCTGGCGTCGCCCTCGTCACGAAGCAGCTTCAGGCCCTCGGCGTAGGCGAAGATCGCCGCACCCTTGAGCAGCTGCGGATCCGACTGCGCGAGCAGCTCGCCGATGGTGATCGTGGTCGTGACCTCCTGTGCCTCGAACGTGACCGCGCTCCGGAAGCGAGCGGTGACGGTGATCTCCGCGTCCTCTCGGGCCAGCTCGGGGGCACACGTGGCGATGCGCTGGTGGAAGACGATCGCGGCGTTGGGAGGGATGTGCTGCGGCTCGATCTCCTCGGGGATGGCGCTGAACTCCTCCCCGCTGAACTTCACGATCTCGAACCCTGGAGGCATGTCCAGCTGGACCTGCACATCGCGAGCGGCGACGGCCATCGTGCTCACGAAGCGGTCGCCGAACACCTTCTGCGCTTCCTCGGCGCTGTCGATGAACACCGACGCGCCCTTGCCGATGTCGGTGACGTGATCCATGAGCAGGTCGTTGTAGCCGCCCTCTCCCACGCCGACACCGACCATGTAGATGCCGTCTTCGTCCTGCGAGCCGGCATGCTGCGCGATGAGTTCCTCGTCGGTGATGCCCGCGTTGGCACCCCCGTCGCTCATCAAGACGATGCGGTTGATGCGGCTGGTGTCGTGGTGCTCCTGGGCAAGCGCGTAGCCGGCGAGCAGACCTCCATGCAGGTCGGTTCCGCCGCCCGCGGAGAGGCCGTTGCAGGTGTCGACGATCACCGGGTCGTTGGGGCCCGAGGCCTCGTGCCCCGAAAGCTTGATCGCGTTGGATGTGTCCCACCCCACGACGGACACGATGTCTCCGGAGCGCAGGCTGCTTGCGATGACCCGGCAGGTCTCTTGCTGCAGCGACATGGGCGCGCCCGACATCGAGCCGGACTCGTCCAAGACGAGCGTCAGGTTCATCTTGGCCCGGTCGGCGTTGTCTAGCGCGGGGCTGGTGACCGCGATCTGAAGCTTGAACTCCCCTTCGGCTGCGTCGTCTTCGCGCAGCAACGAGGTATGCAACGCGAGCGTTCCGGGCTCTGCGGCGGGGTAGTCGAAGCTGTAGTAGTTGAGGAACTCCCAGATCCGGATGGGTGCACCGGCGATGCTGCTCCCGCCGCTGAGGACCGCGGAGCGGACCTGAACCGGCGAGGACATGGAGTTGGAGTCGTCTGGTGACAGGTAGAGCTCGACCGCAGTTTGGTCGTCGCACGCGGGCTCGCCGGTCGAGGTGCCGCTGGAGCTGCTGCCCTCTTCGCCGGAGTCCTCGGGGTCGGGCTCAGGCTCGTCCCCGTCTTGGCCCCCGGTGCCGCCGCCCGGGGACCCCGTGGCCGCGGTGTCCGAGGCCGACCCTCCGTCGCCAGCACCGCTCGTCCCGCCGCCAGGGCTGGTGTCGACCGCGCCTGCGCTCTCGCCTTCGGCCTGGGCCGCGCTGGCGTCATCATCGGCCGCAGAACACCCTGGAGCGAAGACGGCGAGGGTCGTGAGAAGTGCGAGTGGGTAGCCCAAAGTGGTTGTGCGCATCGGTTGTCTTTCTAAGCAAAAGCAGATTGTGTCTCGGGCAGCCGTCCTTGGCCGCTCGGGGTGACGTAGAGGCTGTGCACAGGGAGTGCCAGGCGGCTGGCTTTCGATCATCTCGATGCTTGTTTCTTTCCTGGCCTTGTCCGCACCTGCCTGCGCCGTCGTGGTCTGACATCCATGTCGTGCGCCAGGCGCCATTGGTGCCACACTGCGGTTGCATGTCGGTCGTGGCGTCTTCGGTATCGGCGGTGATCGTGTTCCAGCGAGGGGCTGTGGTCACGCGGGTGGCGCACGCGCAGCCGCAGGCAGGGGCTGTTGTCCTGGCCGGCCTGCCGCTGTGCCTCGACGACGAGTCGGTCCGGATCGAGCTTGGGTCCGCTGCGGTGGCGGCCGGATGGTCGGTCACGGACGTACAGGTCGAGGTCGACGTTCCCGTTGGAAAAGAGCTCGCCGAACCCAGGGACGAGGCCGCGCTGTCCGAGGCAAGGGGTGCATGCGAGCGGGCACAAGGCCGCCTCGCAGAAACCGCGGCATCCATCGAGGCGCTGCGGTCCGTCGAGCTGCGTCCGCGCGTCAGCGAGGATAAGGACCGCCGCCCGTCCCACGACCCAACGCGAGGCCGTCTGGACTGGCTTGCCCTACGGGCCCAGACCCTGCTCGAGCTGCAGGCGACGCTCGCCCAGCAGCGCATCGCGCTCGAACGAGCCCAGGAGGCGTTGCGCGTCTTGATGGATCAGCGGCAAGCGGCGTCGTCCGAC
>CAYGTG010001152.1:0-3003 GCA_964352485.1 uncultured Nannocystaceae bacterium
GTACTCGAGCGCCTCATCAGCCGTCGCAGCCTGGTAGCTACCTTCGTAGACATCCTTGGCTTGGCGGCGGTTGGCCTGCTTGAACACCAACGAGTCGCGGACCTTGCGTAGGCGGTTCTGCGAGCTGTCTTCTTCGCCCAGGGCTTCGAGGGTTGCGCGGATGATCGCCGGTCGGCGGAAGCTCTTTTGGGCGGACCGGAAGAACTCGAAGTTCATTCGGCGGCCCTTGGTCATCATGTTGTCGGTGGGCGGCTGGATGAGCTGGACCTCGAACGTGGCCACCGCCGGCGGTTTGGCGAACTTGTAGCTTGCGACGCCCAAGCCAACTCCCAGGACGGTGAAGATCGTGATCTGAAGCCAGTACCGCCGCGCAAAGTCGAGGACCTTGATGAGCATCCCAATGGGATCGCTCTCCTCGTCTGCGGGAGCGGCCGCAGGGACGCCGATCACTTGGGGCGCAACGCCGATCGCGGCGGGTGCGACCTGCGAGCGCAGCGCGATGGCTCCGCCACCGCTGGGATGCGCACCCGGGAGCTGCCCGACGGTCACGGGCGCGCCGGAAGGGGGTTCCGCGGCGCTTCGAGGCCGTTTGGGGAGGGCGACGGTGCTCTCTGTGCGTCCGCCCATCCCACCGTCCATCGGAGCCCCGGAACCCGAGGCCATGTACGTGAACACGGTCTCACCGGTACGGACGACGTCGCCGGCCCGCAGATCCACGGCCTCGATCTGGTTGTCGTTGACGAAGGTCCCGTTGGTGGAGCCGAGGTCGTAGAGCCGATGTCCCTCCGCGGTTTGCACGACCTTGGCGTGCTGCTGCGACATCGCCCGCTCGCTGATGCGAATGTCGGCGTACTTGCTGCGTCCGATCACCAGCTCCTGCTTCTCGAGGACGTGCAGCCGGCCCGGCTCGGACCCGCTGATCACCAAGAAAAATGCGTGGGCCGATCCCGCCGCCGGGCTGTCTCCGACAACCTCCAACATGGCGTCCAGACCCGCCCCGGTGCCTGCAGAGCCTCCCACGCCGCCGCTCACACCCTGGCCAGAGCCGGGCGAGGCGTGCTGCATGCCGGGAACGAGGGTTCGGCCAGTTCGGTTCGAGTGGACCATCGGGCTCGGTGGAGGTGGTTAGCATACCGCGGCGCGGGGTTCCGCGGGACCCAGCGTCGGGTCACGATCCGGAACGCATCAGGGGCCGCTGTCGGCCTTTTCAGGGTCGTCGAAACCTGACACCATACGTTTCAGCCGCGGCCGCTGCGCATTTCGCTCGGTCCCGCGCCTCCGGTTGCGCTCGTCTGGCCTTGCCGATCCATGTGGCGTAGCAGAACCACCTTTGTCCGTCGCGTACTGCTGGGTGTCGACACGCTCGTCAGCGCCGGAGCCTTCGTCCTCGCCCTTTTCCTGCGCGGCTGGGTCGGACACGCCGCCCGGGACCCGGCGGAAATGTCCGGGTTCGTTCGAGGGGTGGTGACGTGGTACGGGGACCGGCCCCCGCCACTGGCGCCGGAAGACTACCAGCTGTTGTTGCTCGCGTTGCTCCCACTGTGGGCGCTCTCGCTGCAGTACACCAAGGCCTACGACTTCCGCATCGCCCATCGCCGCATCGCGTGGCGGTACCTGCAGGCTGTCGCGATGGGCGTGGGGATGCTGATCCTGCTGGCCTTCTTGTTCAAGCTGACGTTCATCTCCCGGACGTTCGTGGTCCTCTTTGCGGTCTTGCAGTTGGTCTTGCTGACCCTTGGGAGGGTTGTGCTGCTGGAGGCCGTTCGCATGACCCGACGTCGCCGTGGTGACGCCCACAGGGTTGTGATCGTCGGAACCGGCGCGCGCGCGGTGGAGTTTGCGCAGCAACTCAGTGAAGCCAGCCCGATCCGGCTCGAGATTCAGGGCTTCGTGGGCGTGATGGGCGAGTCGAGCAGCCCCCAAGCCCGTCCACGGCTGGGCTATGTCGGCTCTTTGGATGCGCTCCTGGATCGCATGCCCGTGGACGAGGTCGTCTTTGCGGTGCCGGGGAAGTCACCCGACACGTTCCGCGAAGCGCTCTCGGCGTGTGACGACCGCGGCGTCGATGTGCTGCTCACCCTTCCGCCCCAGGTCCCCGGAAGCGGCAAGATGGAGCTCGCGAACGTCTCTGGGGTCAACCAGCCCATGATCGGGCTGCGCCGCACGCCAACGGCCGAGGCGCAGCTCATCGGAAAGCGGCTGCTGGACATCTTCGGCGGCGCCGTGGGCATTGTCCTCGCCGGTCCGATCATGCTCATCGCGGCGCTGGCGATCAAGCTCGACTCCAAGGGGCCGGTGCTGTTCAAACAGGTCCGCGCCGGCCGCAGTGGTCGCAAGTTCACGATGTACAAGTTCCGCTCGATGGTCATCGACGCCGAGGCGAAGAAGGCGGCGCTGATGCACCTCAATGAGATGGGCGGCCCGGTGTTCAAGATCAAGCGGGACCCCCGGATTACCGCGGTCGGCCGCTTCATCCGCAAGACGAGCATCGACGAGCTGCCCCAGTTCTTCAACATCGTGATGGGCGATATGAGCCTGGTTGGGCCGAGGCCCCCGCTGCCTTCTGAGGTTGACGACTACGAAGCGTGGCAGCGCCGTCGGCTCTCGGTGAAGCCAGGACTCACGGGTCTGTGGCAGGTCAGCGGCCGCAACCAGGTCGACTTCGACGAATGGATGCAGCTGGATCTCCAGTACATCGACAACTGGAGCTTGTGGCTCGACATCAAGATCTTGCTCAAGACCGTGCCAACGGTGCTGTTCCACAAAGGCGCGAGCTAACGCGCGGCCTCGGACCTCGCTACGTGGGGCCGAGCGGAGGGCCTGCTAGAAATCGAACTTGGGCGCGCTGGGAAGTTCGGGCGCGTCGGGCTTGTCGTCGGGCTTGGCGTCCGGCGTGTCATCGGCTTTGGGCTTGGCCGGAGGCTTATCGTCGGCCTTGGGCTTGGCCGGCGGCTCCGCGGGGGGGGGGGGCGGGACGGGCGGCGGCGGGTGCGCCGGCGGGGG
>CAYGTG010001153.1:0-3001 GCA_964352485.1 uncultured Nannocystaceae bacterium
TGATGCGGTTGACGCGTTTCTTGGGAACGAGGCGGTAGCTGCGGTGCACGCAGCGTACCGTCACGTACAGCGTGGTGTCAGGATAGAGGTTTCGCGGGCTGGACATTGCACAGCAGGGGTCGACCGTGGGCCGCGGCTGTTGCACGCAGACACGTCTTTCAGACTGGTTCCTGCAGACTGGTTCCTGCCAGACTCCTCGGCTGCGCCAGGTGTGCTGTCATGGACTGGCTTCGCTCGCGGACTTCGAGGACTGCGTGTCGCCGCCGTTCATGACCCACTGCCCGCTCGATGCTTTGAGGTATGTGGCCTTGCTCCCACAACCGGTCACGCCCCACGTCGTGACATAGCCGTTGCTATAGGACTCCAGCGGCTCGAACTCGAGCTGGTCAGCGGGGCAACCCATGTCGAACGAGGCGCGCTTGCGAAGACTGGTCTGGGAGTCGTCGTTGGCAGTCTGGATGGCAGCACCACAGCCGGAGGGTGCAACGAGAAACAGGAGCGCACACAGGATCCTCATCGCGCGTGGATAGCACGAACGACGAAGTTCCGTTTTGCGGCGTAGCGGAGCCTCGCGCGACTTGCTGAGCGGCCGGGAGGTGAGGTCGAAGGGTGCCCCATCAACAGGATCGACCTCGCCCACAAGAGCGGGTTCTCCGTCGTCACCGAGTTCGAGGCTCGAGCACACACCACAGAGGCCGATGCGATCGGCCCATCGTGAAGGGTCTGCACCATTGGTTCGCCCAGATGACCGAGAACGTAGACGACGAACTCGCCACCGTCCGCAGTCTCATGGCGCGCGAAGTCGCCGCACCTCGGATGGGGTCGTTCCCGTCCAGCGGACGAACGCGCGGTAGAAGGAATTCGGGTCTCTGTAGCCAAGTAGGTGAGCGATTTCCTCGTTGCGCAGGTTGCTCGTCCGCAGATAGCGGAGCGCTAGATCGCGACGGCTCTCGGCGAGCAACTCGCTGTACGACTGACCATCCTCCTTGAGTGCGTGCTGCAGCGTCCGGGGGGAGCCCATCCCGAGTTCGTCGCACAGCTCCACCAGGGAGACGCGCCCCTGTGCGAGCAGAGATCGCACGGTGGCCCGAACCCGTTCGGCGATGGGCGCCGATCGCTTTCGCGCAATGACGCGGGCGTCGAGATCGGCTTGGAAGAGCTTCCAGAGCTGCGGGCTCTCGGAGACGAACGGACGAAGCGCATCCGCGCGCCGAAGGCTGAGGCTGGCGCGAACACCCGGCCGGGGCGGACGCTGAAAGTACCCGGCGAGGTGGTCCGCGTCGGCGAGCCGCACGTCTCTTGGAACGATCGCAACACCGGTGCAGGCCCGGACAGCCTCGAGTACGAGTACCGCCTGCATCGCGGCCATCGTCACGGGGAGCGGGAGCGCAGCTTCGAGCGGGTCGAATGCGATCGTGGTCACATCGTTCGGGGCATCGACCTCGACGCGCCATGCCGTCGGCCCGATCAGCGCCTTGTAGGGGGCCAGTCGACTCAGCCCTTCCTCGAGGTTCGGGGCGCAAGTCAGCGCGAACATCGGGGGGATGAAGTGCCCCCGCGCCAGAGCCTTGCCGAGCGTGATGGGGGCGTCGCTCGCCGGAGCGAGAGCAACCAGCGCGTCCCATGCACGATAAAACTCCGCGCCGGTGACCCCCACCGTCTCGTGCCGCTCGATGTCGGGGGACAGCCCGGCCGCAGCCAGCATGTCCATCGGGTCGACGCCCACCAGCCGGCACGCGATCGAAGTGCCGGCGACGAGTGAGTAGCGCGGTGCTGGCTCATCGGTGTGCATGACGTGGCCCAAAATGGGTAAGTCGCGAGTGCGCGTCAGCCTACCTCGGTTGGCCACCGAGCGGACCGCTTGCGCGCACGGTTAGTCGATTGCGCGATTTGCAGCACCCTGGATCGAGCGCACCAGAGTATGCAGCTTGCATGGGTTCCTCGACCATCGAGCCTCGCGTCGTATCCCGCCGCATCCGGGCGGGAGTTTGGGCCAACCGCATCTCGGCCGTCATGCTGATCGGGATCGCGGTGTTCTGGGTCTCCAGTCCGCGGGCCGCCAGCGAAGGCGCCTTCGGCATCGCCGCGGACAGCGGGGCGGCGATCGCCTACGCGCAACTGACCGCGATCTTCAAGGCCGTCGGCGACGTAGTCGCGCCCCTCTTCGCCCTCGTCACGATCCGCTATCGCCAGTGGCACGTGACCGGCGTGCTGAACCTCCTCACGCTCATCCTGATCCCCGGCCTGGACATGCTCATCTGGGGGCTGTTTGCAGGGCCCAGCCACATCATCATGCATGCCCCCTTCGCGGTGCCGATCGCAGTCGGTGCCTTCTGTCTGTTCGGCCAGGGAGCAGACGCATGATGCGGCTGCAGCAAGTCGTGGTGCGGGGTTTCGCCGTGCTGTACGGGGTCATCGCCATGGTCACCGGCGGCCGCGCCATGCTCTACGGGCTCGCGGGAGCGGCCGAGGCGATGTCGGACAACTCGTTCCGCTTCCTCGCCGCGATCTGGCTCGCCGCCGGGCTCGGATTCTTCCACTTTGCTCGCCACCACGAGACCGAGACGACGCTCTTTCGGGTGCTGATGCTCGCGCTCTTCCTCGGGGGCGTCGGTCGCTCGCTCGGGCTGCTCCAATACCCTGCGACACCGCTCATGGTCGCCCTGATCGCCCTCGAGCTCATCCCACCGCTGTTCCTGGTCCCGATGCAGGGCCGCCTGGCCGCACGCACACACTCCCAATCGACGTCGGGCGAAAAGCGAGGCGAAATTCCGGCAACCTAGAGCGGCGACCAGTTTGATTCCGGGTGCTCAGGTGCTTCTGGGGCCGTTCCTGGGTAGGAGCGTGGCCGAAGTTGTGTCGGGCACACCACGAGCGCCGCGCGACGCGGTCAAGTGCGGCCCCAGGCGTGCATCAGCGCGTAGAATCAAACTGATCGCCGCTCTAGCTCTAGCCCTCAATCAAGCGCTGTTTTCGAAAACCCGTGTAATCAAGGGCTAGT
>CAYGTG010001154.1:0-1124 GCA_964352485.1 uncultured Nannocystaceae bacterium
ATCTCTCCCGCTGCGCATCCCTTCGGGACGCTTCGCTCTCTTGCTGCGAATCCCTCTGCCGAAACCCGGAACGGACTTCAGATCTGCGGTACTAGTCGTAGGGGACCTCGTCCGTCAGTCTCGCCATGGCGTTCTCGAGGGTGATCTCCGAGGCAGGGACGGGCTCGGGCCAGACGCTCAGGGTGCTGCCGCCGCGCGAGATTGCGGGGAACGAGCTGATCGATTGCAGATGGGCGTCGCTGCCGACGAAAGCCATCAGCGATTCCATGTCCTCCCAGACGGTGAAGGTGCGTCCGGTCAGGCACTCTAGGCCTCCTCCGAGCTGGACGGCGACCATGCCGGGGTTGCTGTACAACGCCATCGCGTTGCCCGCCGCGAGCCCGAGGAACACGTCATTGCCCTGGGGCGAGATCGCGAGGTAGGTGACCGAGACGACGTACTCGGACTCTCCGTCGTCGATGAGGTTCCCGTCCCCGTCCGCGCCCGGACCGTACCAACGAGCCGGCCCTGGTTGTCCCGTCGCGTCCACCACGTAGTAGTCGTCCTCGAGGACGTCGCGGCTGCAGTTTGCAAATGGGTCGTCACCGCCGGTACTGCTCCCCTCAGCGGCGCCGGTGCTGCTCGCCTCTGCATCCGTTGAGGCGCTGGAGCTGGATCCTGAACTGGAGGCTTCGGCGGCGGTGGGGTCGCCGGAGCTGGGGGCAGTGTCGGATGCATCGGTCGTGGATGAAGAGGCGTTCGTCTCTTCGGTGGTGTCGGCATCATCTCCGCATGCGGGAGCGAGGGCGAGCGTGAGGACATAGGCGTATCGGGCGTGGGTTTTCATCAGTCGTTGTCCCTGGAGGGGTTCAAGCGTGCGAGGGCACGGAGGCGAAGAAGAGCCGATCGAAGTCACGGTCGAGCCGGCGGGAATGAAAGTGGGTTTGGCTGCCTTGCACGGACAGCGTGATCGCCTCGCCAGCGGTGGTGTCGAGCGTGCCCATGACGACGGCCCAGTCGCCTTGGGTCCCCGGCGCGCCAACTCGAACGTAGGTGTACTGACCTACGGACTCGATTTCGTGGACGACCCCGCCCAGCGTCTTGACCTCGGTCGGTTCGATGGACGGCATGGTGGCGGTCTCAAC
>CAYGTG010001154.1:1134-3001 GCA_964352485.1 uncultured Nannocystaceae bacterium
AGACCGGTCCGGGAGGCGTCATTTCAGGCGCGGGCGCATCGGAAGCCGTGCACGCCGACGCGAGGGCCAGGCAGATCAGGAGCGTTTGACGAGGCACGGTGCCAGCGTGACCGGGCGAGACCTGGGGCGGGAGGCGCACCGATGGAAGGGGGCCTTGCATGGATACGTCACCCGCCGCGCAACCTCCCGCAGGAGGTTCCATGGGTGGAATCCGGGGCCAGAGCGTCTTTGCAAGACCCCCGTGCATCCGAGCGTCCCCCGAAGGGAAGTCCGGTATGGTCGTGCCGTGCTCAACTGGGACGACCTCAAGGTGTTCCTTGCCGCATTCCGGGAAGGGAGCATTGGGCGGGCGGCAGAACGGCTGGAGGTGAGCGGGTCGACGGTGAGTCGTCGCCTCACCGCGCTCGAAGGGGCGCTGGGGCACAGCCTCTTTGTTCGGTCTCCCGATGGACTCAAGCCAACGACCGCGGGCACGCGGGTTTGGGAAAGCGCGCAGGAAGCCGAACGGCAGGTGACCCAGATGCAGCTCGGAATGGGGGAGCTGGACGAGCTCCGGGGAAGCGTTCGTGTCTCAACATCCTCCGAGCTGCTGCACTCGGTCATCCTGCCGAACTGGCCCACGTTCGCGCAGACGCATCCCGAGATCACGGTCGAGTTTGTCGAGAGCACGGAGCTCGCGGACCTCGAGCGGTGGGAGGCCGACATTGCGATTCGAGCGGTGCGTCCGCAGTCGGGAGACAACCTGGTGATCACGCGCTTGCGGGAATCGAAGTCGCAGATCTTTGGGGCGCGGAGGTTGCTCGAGTCGCGTGGGGTCAACCTCGCAGACCACGCCACGCTGGTCGCCGTCGGGTCGGCGCTCGACGACTGGCCTTGGGTCGACTGGACGTCGGACTACGCTCACCTTCCGCTGGCGGGGGCGCGTGCGAGATTGGCTCCGCATGCTCCGGTGGTGATGCGCCTGTCGAACCTCGAGACGATCCGCTTGGCGGCGGCGGCCGGCATCGGGCTCGCACTGCTGCCCTCGTTCTTCGGTCGCGTCTGTCCCAGCCTCGTCTGCCTGCCCGAGCCCGAGCTTCCCGGCACGGTGACGCTGTACCTGGTCGGTCACTCGGCGGTCCGCAACACGGCTCGAGTCAAGGCGGTCTGGAACTACCTCGTGACCTTTCTTCGAGGCACGGACGACGCGCAATTCGAGGAGGGCAAGACCCTGCTGACGCAGGCCTACGGCGTCACCTACCCCACAATGAGCGACTCCTGACCTTTTGCCATGGCGTTGCTGGGGCCCGTGCTAGGTTCGCCGGCCATGCAGAAGACGTCCGTCGTCCGCATCTTCGCGACCGCCCAAGAGTCCGACTACGAGAGCCCATGGCAGGCCACGCGCCCGACCAGCGGCACGGGTTCGGGCGTGGTTGTAGCGCCTGGCAAGATTCTCACCGGCGCTCACGTGGTAGCCGACGCGACCTTTATTCAGGTCCAGACCAGCACGCACCCCGACAAGTTCATCGCCCGTCTCGCGTCGGTGTGCCACGACTCTGATCTCGCCCTGCTCGAGGTCGAGGCCGAAGCATTTCGGGCCGAAACCACGGTCGCGGCGCTGGGTGACCAGCTTCCCGATCTGCAGGATAAGGTGTCGGTCGTTGGCTTCCCGGTGGGGGGCGAGGAAGTCTCCGTCACCGAGGGGGTGGTCAGCCGCATCGAGTTGCAGCGCTACGCACACTCGGATCGCTGGCTGCTCGCGGTCACGGTCGACGCCGCGATCAACAACGGCAACAGCGGGGGTCCGGTCTTCCTCGACGATGAGGTTGTGCGCATTGCGTTTCAAAGCCTCGACGACGCCGAGAACATCCGTCAGATGGTGCCGACG
>CAYGTG010001155.1:0-3000 GCA_964352485.1 uncultured Nannocystaceae bacterium
CTCGAAGGAGGCCGTGGAGGCGGCGCGGATTCTCCTCGATGGCGACGACGGCGGAGACGGCGACAGGTGACCCCACCCCCACCCGTGGCCCGGCCGTAGGTTAGGAGCCCCCTGCGGCGCGCATGCACGCCTCGGCCTTCCCGCCATGAAGCGCGTCGCAACCGGAGAGGGCCGCGGCGCGCAGACGATCGAGGACGGCGTCCGCGTCGCCTCGCCGCCGCAGGGCCTCGAGAAGCGCCACACGAGCGAGGGTCGCCTCGGCGACGTCGCCATGGCGATCCGTGGCCTCGACTGCCGCTTCGAGGGCGGGAATGGCCTCGGCGTCTCGCCCTTGGGCGACGAGCGCTCGACCGAGCCCCACTCGAGCGAACGCGGTCCCGCGCTCGGTCCCCTCGGTGCGCTCGAGCACGCGGAGCGCCTCGCGATACGTGCCTTCGGCTTCGGGACGCCCGAGCTCCAGCTGCGCCTCCCCGAGGTTGACCAGGAGCACGCCGATCGAGGGGTGTTCGGCTCCCCGGCTCGCGCGCAGCGAGACCATCGCCTCGGTGATCAGGGTCTGCGCCTCTCGATATTGCTCACGATCAACGAGCGCCGCGCCGAGGTTGACCTTCGACTCTGCGACCAGCGGGTGCTGCTCGCCGAGCGAACGCTGCCTGAGGTCGAGGGCCTGCCGGTAGTAGCGCTCGGCGAGCTGGGGGTTCTCGGCTCGCCCCTCGAGCGCGCCGAGGTTGGTGAGCAGCCTGGCCAGCTCCGCGTCCATACCGTCTTGGCGCTGGAGGATCTCGAGCGCGCCGAGGTTGTGGGCGCGCGCCTCGTCGTCGCGCCCCTCCCTGCTGGCCGCAAACCCGCGATTCACGGCGTTGAGCGCAACCATCGGGTGACTCGCGCCCAGGACCTCGACGAGGCGCTCGTGGTTGGCTTCGAGGATCGAGGCCGCGCGCTCGTCACCCCGGCGCGTCGCGAGTCCACCCAGGAACACGCGCATCCGAGCCAGCGGGTACTCCGCCTCCGGAAATCGTGACGCCAGGATCGACTCCGCCTCGGTCGCCAGCACCCACGCGTGATCGAGGTTCCCCTTCTTGACCTCGACCTGAGCCAATGCCCACAGGTAGGAGACCCGCTGGGAGGCGTTGGGGCTGTCTCGCGTCAGGGCGTCCGCCTGCCTCTGCCACCGCTCTCCCCGCGCCGGCTCTTCCAGCTTCGAGATCACCAGGTCCATCAGGTGCACGCTCGACTCCGCGGCGAGGCCGTCCAGGCGGTGCTCCAAGGCGAGCATGTTGGCCCTGATGAAGTGCGCCTCGGCCTCCTCGAACTCCCCCCGACGGGACGCGAGCATTCCTCGCAGCTGTGCGCTGTGGGCCGTCGATGGTGGATGTCCAAGCTCGAGCATCGCGGGCTCGTCCTCATCCAGGATCGCGGAACTCTGAGCGAGCCGCCCCACATGCAGCAGCACGCTCGCGCGGGCAAGACGCGCGTCGAGTTCCCGGGCCCGCACCGCCCGCGCCGGATCGGCCGGCAGCCAGGGGCCTCCCTCCTCATCGACCCCGTCGCACCCCTCGATCGTGGGGAGATTGGCGACAACAGACGCGGCGTCGTTCACCTCGACCTGCGAGAGCTCCGACACAACCTCGACGGTGGCGCGGAGATCCGCCAGACGGCGCTCGAGGCAAAGGCTTCGCCTCGAGAACGCTTCGGCCCCGACCTCGCTCCCGCGGAGCGACTCACAGAGCCCCTGCTTCGCGTTTAACCACCGGCTCGCATAAAGGTCGAGGCTCCGGACCACGAGCGCCGCGCTCTTGGGCTCCCCCTGCCCCTCGATCCGCGCCCGAAGCGACGCCGCCGCACCAGCGCCGTACACCCTGGCGAGCCGGTCGTCTTGGGCCTCACAGCCGGGCACGGGCCCAGCCGACGCCATCGCCCAGGCTCCGAGTCCGAGGGCGAGGGCGGCGGCGGCTACCCCGAAGACCACCGGCGTCCGGGATCGAGAGGCCACTCGAATCAACGCGTCGATGCTCGGCCAACGCCGCTCCGGCTCCACGCGCACCCCGCGTTGAAGCACTCTTCGGAGGCGGCGAGGGAGCCTCGGCTCCACCACGCCGCGCGCGTCGAGCCAGGCTCGACACAGTGCGAACTGATCTGTGGCCGGGGTCGTGTCGCCGCCTCCGACGAGCTCGGGAGCCATGAATTGTGGGGTGCCGGCCACGACCCCGCCCTGCTCGCCGATCTCCCGCGCGAGCCCAAAGTCGAGCAGCTTGGTTCGCAGTCCGTCGGTCACGATCACGTTCTGTGGTTTGATGTCACCGTGCACCAACCCCGACGCGTGAACCGCTGACAGCGCTCGCGCGAGGTCCATGAAGACGCGGTCGATCTCTGAGGCCTTCGGATCCGAGCCCAGCCACACGTCGAGGGGCGGCCCTTGGATGTGCTCGAACGCGACGAAGACACCCTCCTGCTCATCCTCGATGATCTCGAAGATCGCCACCGTGCCCGGATCGCGCACCTGCGCCACCGCACGGGCTTCTCGCCGGATTTCGCCCGCCCGATCAGCGGAGGCGTGCTTGAGGCGCTTGACCGCGACACTGCGCCCGAGGGTGGGGTCCCAGGCCTCCCACACCATCCCAAAGCCACCCGAACCGATCAGGGCGCGGATCTCGAACCGACCCACACGGACCGGCGTCGTCTCCTTCCCGATGAGCTCCGCGCGAGCGCGTCGACGCGCCCGCGCGAGCTCGAGTGTGTCGACCCCATACCGCGTCATCGGCCGACCTCCACGCGCCTGCGTGTCGGGAGGACCGGCTCGTCCACCACCGGGACCGCGGCGACCATCGGCTCCATCATCCACGATCTTTCGGCACCCGTTGGGAAAAGTGGTCCGGCCCGCCGGCGGCGCCCTTTCGTGACGCGGTTCGCCGAAGGATGCGGCGCTCAGGCCCAACAGCGTCAGTCTAGGCCTCAATCAAGCGCTCTTTTTTGAAAGTCGAATGATTGAGGGCTCGTAGG
>CAYGTG010001156.1:0-2995 GCA_964352485.1 uncultured Nannocystaceae bacterium
GGCTCGCTCCGTTCTTAGGGGGGCCAACCGGAGTAATCTGGTTGGCCTACCCGACAAGTCGGAACTCAATTCACTCAGTTGGTATGCTTGCTGGCTGACATGGAAATGTTAAGGTTGCCGGGTTTCGGCTCGCTCTATACGCACCGCAAAGTCGTTCAGAAAGTCTTCGCGCCATCGGCTCACTGTCTTAGCACCGATATGCCCATCCTCTGCAAGCTGCGGCGACGGGTCATCTGTCCACCAGTTTGAGTGCTTTGTGGACGGATGCTGAGCTACTTCAGGTGACGGTGTAAACGCCGTGATCCCACCTGTCTTTCCCTCTAGTGCGGAAAGGTTGCTACGGATCGTAAAAGTATAGGTACCCGCACCTTTTGGCGAGAATCGGAAGCGTACTGTACTGTCGCCAGGCAAGTGACCAAGAAGTGACTGGTTATCGACTTCAAGCCAAACTTCTGTTATTTCCGGATCGTCGTCGATCGGTAATGCGATCTCAAGGATACCGAACTCCTGCATACTATCTGCCATTGTCGGCATCCGTTCGAAATAGTAATAGGGACGATCCCAGGCTCGCACGAAGCTACCTCCCCAACCAGGTTGCGACGGGTCGTCCGTCGTTCCGTTGAGTAGCCATCCCACCGAAGGGGTGTCACCCATTTTTATCGTTCCACCGAGCTGTGTAGCGAAGAACGAGCCCAGTGAACCTTTACCGGCCACATGTTCTTCAACAAATCCCGTGTTACCCCACTGGCCCGCTTGGTTGCCTCCGACGAACCAGCCGCGATACGTAGCATTCGCTTCGATCATCCATAGATCTGAATGGTGGTCGGCAATATACTGGTAGGCATCCGGGCTCCACTTCTTGTTCGGTCCTCCGATCCAGTATACGCGCAATTTCGGCAGGATATCCGGCGCATCGTGCAGCGCCTGGGCAAGATCTTCCAGGAGCCCCCACGCGAGCACATACAGAGGCCGGGGATCCTCTGCTCGTGCGCGTTCGATTAGCCACTCAGAACCTTCGGTGGGTGCCCGCACGCCAGAGTAATCGGCACGGTCCGTGGCGCCCTGCTTTGTAATTGCTCGCAGTTCGTCCGGCGTGGGATATGCATCAGAAAAACCTTGCAAAGATGGAAAATCTTGCTCGTAGTGATCAATCACTTCAATAATATTCTCTTTGCGACCCTCGCCGAATGGTGACGAGATCAATCCCTCGATGTCGAGTACATCGGCGTAGAGCAAGAGGTGAACCATGGATTGAAAATCGTCCGGATCGGTTCCTCCAATGTCTGTGGATACGATAACCCGGTGCCGAACCCCATTCAGTGCACCTCCATCGGCAGATGTAGCCTGGCGAGCTGAATCTGGTACCTGGCTCTGGTTGCATGCACCCGTTACTAACAGAGCGGCTAATGTTAGTGCAGAAAGTATGGCCTTGTGCCAGGTAGGCATAGTTCTTTGCAATCTATTCAATTTCAATGACCACTCGCTGATATCTTGTTAATTGAGGTAAACCATTATCTCTCACTTCAGCGATGACATGGATCGTTTTTCCCTGTCCAGCATCCTCTGGCACCGTGAACGAAGCATCCAGCTGTTCGACATCCACTATTTCAACGGCACCCTCATAAGTCCCTGCTTCACGGTATTGCCACCAGCGATACGTCAGCTCATCTCCATCAGGATCACTCGTACCCTGAGCACTCAGATCCACTTTCGCACCGGGTCGTGCCTTCAGATCTACCCCATGCCCCAGTTTAACTACCGGCGGGTGATTGGCTTCATCATACGATTTCATCGACCAGTCAGCCCGGGCCGCAAAGTCGTTCTGCAGTGCATCCGACCACCGCCACATCGGCTTGAAATAGGCTCGCATTAGCTCGTCCGTAGAAGATGATCCCTCTCCTCTCAAGCTATTTCTTCCCCAGGCTGATTCTGTGTACCATCGTCCTTCGGGATACTTATATCCCTGCTCAGGGACCGGATCGAGCCAGGTGTTCTCGCGCACCCGCACGTACCTGCCGCCCCAACCGCCCCAGTCTGGCGATTCCAGGTTGCGCAAACCCGTTACGATCTGATGCAGAAACGCTGGCGAATCACCTTCCGAACGGAAGTCCCCATCTTCAAAGCCTTCATCTCCTTCTTCGTGTGCCTTGTAGAGCGCAGTTAGCCGCCCATGGTTTTCAAGTATGTTCTCCTTCATCCAAGCGCCCGAAAAATACGTATGCATTTCTTCGGGTAGCGCGCGTTTCCACCAGTAAGCAATCGCCACGAACTGATCCGAGATGATCGTGGGTATCTCATATTCGCCCCAGTGCGGCCGGATGTAAGCCTGGTAGGTAGAATCTTGCTCCCAGATGAAGAAGAACCGCATTTTCTTAGCCACCTCTTCCATCCGCTCCGGATGCTCTTCCTCGATTGACTTGAGCGCTCGTGCAATCGTATTCGTGCCGCCCCACGCTTGCAGCCATATCGGCCGGTCGTCTGTATCATCCAGCAGGACCTCTACGATATGTTGTGAGCCAGCGGTGATCTCATCCATCTCACCTTCGGCCTTTACGTTGCCAAGAAACGTATGGGCCTGAAGATACTCCGGCGAGGGATAGGCGCTGTCATGTTTGATCAGATTGGGATGCACCTCTGCGTAGGCCTCCAGGTAGGGCTGGACCCAATCGTCTCCCGCCCAACGGTGCCCCTGCCAGTGATATTGGGAGCTGGAAGTAATGATGCCTTCAATATCCCATTCGTTTGCATAGAGCAGGAAGCGAACCATTGAGCACTCGTCGTCAATCTCTCCATCGCTTGTTACGATGACACGCGGTTTCTCTGAAACCCCGTTGCTTTGGGTAGTGATATCATTGGCACTACAACCCGCACAAAACAGAACGAATACAACAGACAGTAATAAGCTTAATTTTTTCATGGTAGGATTTATCAACAGCCTTTTAGAGGGTATTCAGGTTGTTCTCGGGCTTCTTGTAGTCCACGAATACGGTGGGAT
>CAYGTG010001157.1:0-2994 GCA_964352485.1 uncultured Nannocystaceae bacterium
GCCCGCCACCGCCGGCGCCTCGAAGCAGCCGTCGGTGACCAGCGTATGCAGATGCCGCGTTCAAGGTCATCTACCTCGCTGTCGTCGCCGCTGAAAAACGGTGGACACGGCGGCCCCAAGGCTGGGCTCAAGCCGTCAACCAACTCGCCCTACATTTCGAGGGCCGACTGCCCATCTGAAAGCCGCGGGGTCTCCGCAAACACAAAATATCGGACACACTCGCTACAGCGCGCGCACACCGAGATGTCGATGCGAAACACGCGGGCCAGCAGCGTCATCCAGGACAGGCGAGACGGGGCAGCATCTCGCAGCTGAGTTTCCCCTCTTTGGTTAGGGTGATCGACGCCTTGCCGCAGCGTAGGGTGAGTTGGTCTTGGGCGACTAAAAGGGGCCGGACACCTCAAGATGGCGGGGCACCACCGCGCCCCGCGTTCCGACGGACCGCACCAGCCCCCAGTGTCAGTGCGAGCGGTTGGTCGAGATTGTGGGAGGCCATGTCGACGCATGCTTTGCCGCCCGCCACACCGACCACCCCGCGCGCTAGATGATCGCTTCGCAGCAGGGCACGCGCGCCTTGGCGCGAAGTGCTCGTGCATAGACCACGGCGGTCTTCTTGAAGTCCGCGCCTAGGACGTTCGGGTGCATCGACTTCAGCATGCCCGGTACGAATCCCCATTGGACGGCATGTCCGCCCCGCTCATCGTCTTCCCGAAATCGTTCGATCACCCACCCTTGAGAAGAGAACTCCAGATACTCGTCTTCGAAGTCGGACGGAAGCTCGGCCACGTACTTCCCGTCCTCGAGCACGAGGTCTCCAGGGCTCCGAACGCCTTCCTTCTCGAAGAGGCAGAGTAGGGCCTCCATGACGAGAGCGAGAGCTCCGCTACCGATGGAAACCCAGGGGCTCCTGCTCGCTCGAACGTGCTCCACCAGCGCACCCCAATCTTCACGAGCCACCGTCTCACCCGAGTCCGAGAGCATGGCTTGCAACAGACGCTCGACGTCCGGATTCCCCGTGGGGGCGGGAATCGCTGCGCGGATGAAGTCGATTCCGTAGACCGCATTGGCGTCGTCGAAACGGGCGGGAAGCTCGGAGAGCGGCGGCAGGCCCCAGCGCGGCGCAAACCGGGCTGCGTCCACGGCACGGGTCTCGATCGCCTCTCCAAACACGGTTTGGCTGCAGCGCTGCTCGGTCGTGTGAACACCGTTGATGTTTGGGGCCGACCCGGTCTGCGAGAGGCCGAACGTGGTCGGTCCGTCGACACCACGCAGGTAGCTTAGAGCGCGAACCAGGTTGTCGATGCTTCCCGAGAGTCGGATGCCCAATCGGAGTTCGTTGCTGTCGTCCTCGCTGCACTCGAGCTTGACCCCATACATCGCGTTCTGGGAGAACATCACCTCCTCGAGGGCCTTGGATGCCTCCGAACCTGTGTCTCGCAGGTCTGGGGACTCCACGCCCCACCCCAAGATGTTGTAGCCGTAACGGTAGCCACGGTCGCGGTCGCGGTTGAACAGAGAGTCGCTCCAATAGGGCGATCTCTCCTCCTTCGCGGGAACCTCGCCGGTTTTCGCGGGGAAGGCGAAGAGGCTCTCGATGGACTGCTTGTGGGTCATCACCGAACCATTCGGCGCAGACGCCGAAATGATCCGCGCTGAATTCGATTTTCTCGTCAGTGGTGATGATCGCCCATCCGCTGTGCCCAGGTCTCGAGGTTCTCGAGCGTTTGGGACGAGAGCTGCGGGGTCTCGGCGAGCTCCACGATCGCCGCCCTCAGGGCCTTCTTCGCGCGCGCCAACCGACTGCGTACCGTATGTGCGGAGACACCGAGCACTGCCGCGATGTCTTTGCCAGGAAGCTGCTCCCAGTAGAACAGCTCCAGGGTGGCCTGCTGTTCGAGCGGCAGCGTCACGAGCGCGCGCTGAAGCAGACGGGCCCGTTCGTCCCGTGTCAAGGCATGGCTGGGTGACGCGCCACTGTCGGCGATCGAGTCATGCGCGGGGTCGAAGCTCGGACGGCGACTGCGACGACGCAGCTCGTCGACCAGGCGCCGATGCGCAAGCATCAGGACGAACGCCCGAAACCCGATCTCTTCGCGAATCGTGTCGCGGCTCCGAACACAGTCGAGAAACGTCGACTGGATGAGGTCTTCCACATCGTTGCCGAACTTGCTGCGAAGGAAGCGGCTGACGCTTCGAAAATGACGTTTCACCAACGCATTGCCGGACGCCTCGTCCCCCCGCCGCCACGCGTCGAGCAGCTCCGTATCGGTACGCATCGAGCTGTGAGCGTACCAGCGTTCCCGGGTGGAATCGCACTCTGGTCTCGAATCGGGCGAAGGGAGGCTATGATGAGCCGTGCGCTCTTCGAGCACGATTTCGAGCCTGTTCGGAGACGGATCGACAACCTCGCTCGACGTCGTCGATGAGCAGCTGCAGGCGGAAGTCCTCAAGGGTCTCTTTCGCGCGACGACCTCGGTGAGCTTCGATCGATTCGTGCTGCTCGAGCTCGTCGGGAGCGGCTCGATGGGAGCAGTCTTCGCAGCGTACGACCCCAAGCTCGATCGCAAGATCGCACTCAAGGTGACCCGGTCTGCCGATGAACGAGGGCATGCGCGACATCTGTCGGAAGCCAGGGCGCTGGCGAAGGTCAACCACCCCAACGTGGTCACCGTGCACGACGCGGGGGAGCACGATGGCTCGCTTTTCGTGGCGATGGAGCTCGTCGAAGGGGCCTCGCTCGCCGCGTTCCTGGCGGAGCAAGAGCAGTCGGAAGCGGAGATCGTCCGGCTGTTCATCGACGCGGGGCGTGGACTGGCAGCTGCGCACGCCGCAGGCGTCGTCCATCGGGACTTCAAGCCGGCGAACGTTCTGGTCGGAGAGAGCGGCAGGGTCTACGTCGCAGACTTCGGCTTGGCGAAGACATACGACGAGCTCGGCACCGTGCCGAATACACAGACGGGGAACGCGGGTGAACGGGGAGGGGGTACGCCGCTG
>CAYGTG010001158.1:0-2983 GCA_964352485.1 uncultured Nannocystaceae bacterium
CCGTCGTACCGCGCGCGACATCTCGATGTGTGGGGAGAGGATGTGGGGGCCGAGCCGCTGCTGCGCTCGGCGGTGGGAGGGATCGTCGATGCCGCGGAGCCGGGCGAATGCGGCACGAAAGCAAACGAACGCGTCGGGCCCGATTCCCAGGATCGCCAGCGCCGACTCGCGAGAAAACACCTTGCTCGCACCGCCCGGGAATACCCGCCACCGGCCGTGCATCCCCAGGTGCACGTGGAGAACCTTGCGGTCCTCGATGTACACGAACATGTGTTTTCCGTGCGCGTCGATGCGCTCGACATTGGATCCCAAGAGCGCCGGCACTGGTCCGCACTCACGCAACTCGAGCCGTGACAGCCGCTGCCCGACCAGCCTCGGCCGCAGCCGCGCGGCGACCTTGAAGATGCTGTCGCCCTCAGGCATCGCCTAGCGCCGCCTGGTGCCCTTCTTCGCGACCTTCTTCTTCGCGACCTTCTTCTTCGCGACCTTCTTCTTCCCGGTCTTTGTGCCGGCGTGAACCTCCTCGTGACGAGCGATGAAGTTCTCGACCGTCATCTTGGAAACCGTCTCGCCGATCACGTCCAGCGCAACGTCGTCGATCGTCTTGAAGCGGACGCAGCTCTTGCCCATATTCAGCTTCTTTCCGGTCTTCGCCCACGCTGCTTGAAACCACGCCTCGATCTCAGAGTTCGCGTACACGCACATCAGGTAGATGGCCATGTTGTTCTTCTGCGACGCGAGCGCGACGACTCCGAGCGGCTGGCCGTTGTACGTGTCGGGGTAGACCGACAGCGGAACGAAGTACCCGATCATTCCGTACTGCATCCCCTCCTTGAATCCCGCGGCCAGGTTCTTGCGGATGACCTTGCGGACTTGGCTCAGCGCGTTTCGCCGGTCCTCGGGGAGCGAAGCGAGATACTCCTTCACCGTTGAGGCTTTGCTGCTGACCATCGGACCCAACCGTAGCGGCTGCGCCAGCCGCAGAGAAGGCGAATCAACGCTCCTCGGACAGTTCTCGCGCCCGCGGAGGGATGGGTATCGACGCCGGGAACGCCTCGCGAAGCGCCATCGGCTGATCGCGGTCGAAGGCACGCTTTTCGAAGGCGCGCACCGACGATTGGTCCGGCACGCCGAATTGAGCAGAGTAGGCCGAAATCTCGCTCCGTCCTCGGTCGCTCAAGTCGCCGCAAGCGTCAAGATGCCGCGACACGCTGAAACGATATCACTGTAAGGCCTGGTTCTCGGCCGACGTTCAGCCGCCGTGATGCGACAGATTCTCTCCCTTGGACTACTCCTGACCACGATCACGGCCTGCGCCGCAAGCAAACCCATGGCCCATGACGCAAGCCCATCCATGGCCGACATGGACGCATCGGCGGCGGCCGCCGCCCCCGTTCCCCTGCAGGAGTCCCACTTCGCGCGCACGGCCCAAGGCACCTTATCCGAAGCCGATCTGCAGAAGATTCTCAGCCAACCGCTCGAGCTCGAGCTGCCGGGTCGCGTGGGTGTGTTGCCCATCGTCGAGGCGGAGGACTGGCGCGGCCCAAGCCCGTCCTACGATCGCGTGACACCCGGTCTGTCGCGGTTTGCCGACAAGCTCCGCGCCGACGATGGATTTGCCCACGTCACCGAAATGATGCCCATCCCCTCCGGCGCGCTCGGGATGGAAGCTCTGCGGGAGATCGCGGCCCGGTACAAGCTTCGGTACCTGGTGCTCTACCGCGAACACGTGAACGAGACGCAGCGGGCCAACGGCGTCGCGGCCGGTTACCTCAGCGTGGTCGGAGCCTTCGTGCTTCCCGGCGCCACGTTGGAGGTCGAAGGCTATGCAGAGGCCTCGCTGTTCGACGTCAAGACCGGCTTGTTGTTGTTCACCGTGCGGGAGCGTCTCGGCGACGAGCGCCGCAGCAACGTGTGGCAGCGGGAACGCAAGCTGGAGGACATGCGGGAGAAGCTCGCGACCAAGGCTGCCGACGAGCTTGCCAAGCGAACCCGCGTCGCCCTGGAGGACCTGCGACTTGCCCTCGATGAGACCACTCCCCTACCGGCTGCCGTCCCGCAGCCCGTCGAGTCCGCCGTGGTCGGCGCTGGGCAGTAGAAGCACCGAGCTTTCGTCACCCCGGATCCACACGGCGACAAACGCAGCCGGGTGTGGCGCGACCCGTGCCCGCTGGGGTTTACTTCGGCGAGCCTCGATGGACAACGAAAGCAAATGCCCCTTCATGCATGGGCGCCGCCCTGACGCTTCCACCGGCAACACTGCCAACGAGAAGTGGTGGCCCAAGCGACTCGACCTCAAGCCGCTCAATCAGAACGCGCCCCAGATCAATCCTCTTGGGGAAACGTTCGACTATCGAGCTGCATTCGAGGCACTCGACCTGGATGCCGTAAAGCGTGACCTCGTCGCGCTGATGACCGACTCTCAGGATTGGTGGCCGGCCGACTTCGGGCACTACGGCGGACTCTTCGTCCGCATGGCCTGGCATAGCGCCGGCACCTACCGCATCTCCGATGGTCGCGGTGGCGGTGGCTCGGGCACGCAGCGCTTTGCACCACTGAGCAGCTGGCCCGACAACGCCAACCTCGACAAGGCACGGCGGCTGCTGTGGCCGATCAAGCAGAAGTATGGACAGAGCCTGTCGTGGGCCGACCTCATGATCCTCGCGGGCAACTGCGCGATCGAATCCATGGGTCTGCCGATGATGGGATTTGGGGGCGGCCGCGAAGACGTGTGGGAGCCCGAGCAGGACATCAACTGGGGCCCCGAGACAACGTGGCTCGGCGACGAACGCTACCAAGGCGACCGCGAGCTCGACGAGCCGCTGGGCGCTGTTCAGATGGGATTGATCTACGTCAACCCCGAGGGACCCAACGGCAACCCCGACCCGGTGGCGGCCGCCCGCGACATCCGCGAGACCTTCGCCCGCATGGCGATGAACGACGAGGAGACCGTCGCCCTGATCGCCGGTGGCCACACCTTCGG
>CAYGTG010001159.1:0-2982 GCA_964352485.1 uncultured Nannocystaceae bacterium
TGGCGATGAACGACGAGGAGACCGTCGCCCTGATCGCCGGTGGCCACACCTTCGGGAAGGCACACGGCGCGGCTTCCGACGACCACCTCGGACGTGAGCCCGAGGCCGGCGATCTGCATCTTCAGGGGCTGGGCTGGAACAATGCCCACGGCTCGGGCAAGGGCGCCGACACGATCACCTCGGGTCTCGAGGGTGCGTGGACGTCCAACCCCGTGCAGTGGGACAACGACTACTTCGACAAGCTGTTCGGCTATGAGTGGAAGCAGGTCAAGAGCCCGGCCGGGGCCACGCAATGGGTCCCGACCGATCCCAACGCACAGACCGTCCCCGACGCGGCCGACCCCAGCAAGCGGCATGCGCCGATCATGCTGACCACTGACCTCTCGCTGCGAGAGGACCCGGCCTACGCCAAGATCTCTAAGCACTTCCACGCGAATCCCGAGGCGTTCGCCGAGGCGTTCAAACGAGCGTGGTTCAAGCTGACGCACCGGGACATGGGACCGCGGGCTCGATTTCTCGGACCCGACGTGCCGCAGGAGACTCCGATCTGGATGGATCCCGTTCCCGCGGTCGACCACGAGCTCATCGACGCAAAGGACATTGCCCACCTCAAGCAGGCGGTGCTGGACTCCGAGCTGAGCGTCGCACAGCTGGTCTCCGCAGCGTGGGCATCCGCCTCGACCTTCCGGGGCTCCGACAAGCGCGGCGGCGCCAATGGGGCCCGCATTCGGCTGGCCCCGCAGTGCGACTGGGCGGCGAACGATCCCGAGACCCTCTCCCAGACGCTTGCCGGCCTGCAGAGCATCCAAGCGCAGTTCAACCAGGCCAACGCCTCGGGCGGCAAACGAGTCTCTCTCGCCGACCTCATCGTGTTGGCGGGCTGCGCTGCTGTCGAAGAGGCCGCGCGCCGGGCCGGTCATGATGTGACGATGCGCTTCGAGGCGGGCCGCACCGACGCCACCGCCGACCAAACCGACGCCGACTCGTTCGCGGCTCTCGAACCGACCGTCGACGGCTTCCGGAACTTCAGCTCGGGCAAGCCATGGGGTTCACCCGAAGAGATGCTCGTCGACAGGGCTTGCCTGCTGACGTTGAGTGCACCAGAGATGACCGCCCTTCTCGGCGGTCTGCGGGTGCTCGGTGTCAACACCGGCGGCAGCCGTGACGGCGTGTTCACCACCCGTACGGAGTCACTGACGAACGACTTCTTCACCAACCTGCTCGACACAAACATCGAGTGGAAGCCCACCGACGACTCCCAGATGGCGTTCGAGGCCTTCGATCGAGCGTCGGGCGCAAAGCGATGGACCGGGACTCGGGTCGACCTGTTGTTCGGCTCCAACGCAGAGCTCCGTGCGATCGCGGAGGTCTACGCCAGTTCCGACGGCGAAGCCAGGTTCGTCGAGACGTTTGCCCACGCCATGGGCAAGGTGTTGCATCTCGATCGCTTCGACCTGGGCGAGTAGAGCGAAGCGGCTCAGCGCTCGAGCAGCTTGAAGTTGCCCTCCCGCGCCGTCGACCCGCCGGCGGCGCGACACTTCTTGTCACCGGCGATCGAGAATCCTTGCTTTCCGAACGTCTGCGAACACATGTAGACCCACGACCCGTTGCGCTTCGAGATCTCCAGCCCGCGGCTGTAGTTCGCGCTCGCACCCGACTTGGCCGGGCCCCACTTGGGGAAGGCAGGCCGGGTCGGATCGGACGCCAGGTAGACCTCGAACGACTTGGTCTTGCCGGCCTTCGTGGTCCCCGAAGCATCGAGGTAGGTGAAGTCGCAGTACACCGACATGCCCTGCGGCCCATTCGTCTTGCGCACGGTGCCCGGCCACTTGGCGCCAAACAACTCGTGCGAGCGACACAGCGCGTTGGGGCCGCTGCGAAGCGTGTATGTCGGCAGTTCGGGCGTCGTGTCGCCCTGCCCGGGGCTCCACCACGTGTTGGGCGTGCTCGGAATGGCGACCACATGCTTGACGATGCTCCACTTGGGGATCCCGATCAGCTGCCCCATGAGCCAAACCTTGCACGGCGGCAGCGCTGCGGTCGAATGGACCGAGGGAATGTCCATCACCCCCGGCACGTTCTGGCCGCCGACCTTGGCGAGGCACAGCGCCTTGAGCTCGCCGTCCGAGCGAACCTTGACCGTGGCCTGGGGCAAGCGCCCGCGAGCCTTGGTCATCGTGTCGGGCTCGGCGGTGTAGCGCCCCTTGAACTTCAGCGCGCGAGCACCCTGACCGTAGGTCTTCCCGAGGCACTTCATCCGCCACCGGTTCCCCGACTTGTACGGCGTCGCCCCGCCGATCCGGCCGTCGCTGGTCCGACACACGGGCGAGAGCCGCGCGCCGGAGTTGGTCGCGATCGTTCCACCCATGTAGTCGATCGACCGCTTGAACATGCCGTCGTGAACGTGGGTATCGCCGACGGAAATGTCGGACCACACCTGCCTCTTGATCCGCCAGCTATCGGCCGCCTCGGCAGATGAGGCAGCGGTCGATGCGAACGCGAACGCGAGCAGCGGGAGCAGCGTATTTCTGAGCACGGGCTCTGTACGGAGGCCAGCGTCGCTCTCCCTCACCGGTGTCCGATCTTTTCGTCGCGACCGGGTTCCGCCTGTGCTGCCTGTTCTTACATTGGCGACCGTTCTCGCCCCTCCGGCCTGAGGGCTGCGTGTCTGCACGAGCGGACTGCAGCCGTGCGAGGTCCACGCATCCGCCGCCGCGCGTTTTCGATCGTCGTGACCGGGGAAAAACGATCGGGACCTCAAACGGCTCTAGGTGTCCAGAATCGGAACGGCACGCGGGATCAAGGGGGCGAGGTTCACGCACACCCACGCACCGAAATCGCGCCGTGTACTCGACCATCCGCCCATGGCTGGCCATCGTCAAAGTCCAGGGTGCGAGTCCGGCCGCACCGCTGGGACCGCGAAAACGTCCAAGCCGAATCGAAAGTTACACTTCGAATGCGCCGATCGCTCGTCCTCTGTAC
>CAYGTG010001160.1:0-2982 GCA_964352485.1 uncultured Nannocystaceae bacterium
AAGCCCCTCAGGTGCCGAATTTTGGGAAGAAGGGCAGCGGCCGTAAAATTAAAGACGGTATGTCTTTCTGTATTGAGCCAATGATCAATGCGGGTACCTACGAAGTATATACGCAAGATGATCACTGGACCATATCCACACTGGACGGAGCAAGATCTGCTCACTACGAGCACATGGTTGTTGCACGGAAGGGGGAGGCTGAGATCCTCAGTACATTTTCGTACATAGAAGAAATTGTTGAAGCTCCTTATCAGCTTGAACTGACCAATGCTTAGTTGGACAGTGCTGAGAGCGAGTTAAACTAAAGCTGTATTTAGATCGATTGTAATAGCTGAATTCGCTGCCTTTTAAGAGGATGAACACAGCATAAATGCACAAGTTGTTGAGACCTGACTATGGCTGCCAGGCGCTTGAAAAAGCCAAGTGTGTAGAATAGAGGAAGGCAGAACTTTTGCAAATCCTTACCGTTAATGCTAGGCTTCGCGTGTTTTGCAGCTTGAAGCATGCTAAACTTTAACGAAAGTATCGAGATGAAAGTACAGGCTAGTGTAAAAAAACGAAGCGCTGACGACAAAATAGTCCGTCGTAAAGGGCGTGTTTACGTAATCAATAAAAAGAATCCGAAGCATAAGCAGCGTCAGGGTTGATCCTGAAGCTCTCGGAGATAGTTGACAGAGAATTATGCCACGAATCGCAGGAGTCGACGTTCCTAATAGCAAGCGCGGTGAAGTCGCACTGACCTCCATTTTTGGAATCGGGCGCGCATTGGCGCAAGAGATCCTGGACAAGGTTGGTCTTGACTATAATCTTCATCCAAGCAAATGGACCGAAGAACAAACGCGCCAGATCAGGCAACTGATTGAGGATGATTACCTCGTTGAGGGTCAGCTTCGAAGCGAGCGTCAAATAAATATCAAGCGGCTAATGGATATCGGCTGCTATCGTGGCCTCCGTCATCGCCGTGGATTGCCCGCTCGCGGACAGCGCACGAAGACAAATGCCCGAACTCGTAAAGGGCGCAAGAAAACCGTTGCCGGCAAGAAGAAGGCACCACGCAAGTAATATCTACTCCTTCAGGTAGAAACTGAGAACATGGCGAAAAAGACAAAGGGGGGCCGTCCGGCTCGTAAAAAGAAAGTAGTTGTTGAGGCCAATGGCCAGGCACACGTTAAGGCAACGTTCAACAACGTGATGGTTACCTTGACTGATCAGTATGGCAATGCTATATCCTGGTCAAGTTCAGGTAAGATGGGCTTTAAAGGAAGCCGCAAAAATACGCCTTATGCCGCACAGGTTGCTTCTTCTGCAGCTGCAAAAGAAGCCTATGATCTTGGGTTACGGCGGGTAGAGGTGTTTGTAAAAGGTCCAGGATCCGGCCGGGAGTCTGCTATACGCGCATTGGCTACCTCTGGTTTGGAAATCGCTACAATCAGGGACGTAACCCCTATTCCACACAATGGCTGCCGGCCTCCAAAACGGCGTCGTGTCTGATCTTTCGACACCCGCTTTTTTGGTATAAGATACCGGTTGCGGATAGCCTGAGCGTGCTATCCGTACGTTTGTACTATTGTACTTCGCAAACGATAGGTGAACTATTATGGCCCGCTATAGAGGCCCCAAGCAAAAAATCGCACGGCGGTTTAAAGAACCGCTTTTTGGCCCGAGCAAGTCGCTCGAAAGAAAACCATATCCGCCAGGCCAGCATGGGCGGTCAAGACGTGGCAAGGAGAGTGAATACTCTATCCAGCTCAAAGAAAAGCAGAAGGTCAAGCATACCTACGGTTTGCTTGAACGTCAATTCCGGAATCTGTTCGAGAAATCTGCTCGTAAACGCGGCGTAACTGGGGAGAATCTCCTCCGTTTCCTCGAATCCCGGCTTGACAATACTGTTTTTCGGCTTGGTTTCGCCATGACACGGCGGCAGGCACGCCAGTTTGTAACACACTGTCACATACTGGTGAACAATCAAGTTGTAAATATCCCTTCATACCAGCTCCGTGCCGGAGATACCATTGCGATCCGACCTCGAAGCAGAAATTGCGAAGCTATTCGTGATGCTGTTGGGCTAAATCGTCGCACATTCCCTTGGCTGGAAGTCGAACGGAAAGAAATGCGGGGTAAATTTCTAGATTATCCTAATCGTGAAGATATTCCAGAAAATATCCGCGAACAGCTAATCGTAGAACTCTATTCCAAGTAGTGCTAGCTGAGAAGGCAGTCCAAATCAACGTTTATTGGCTGCTAAGAGGACTATAGCTACGACCGTGGTCGGGTCTTAAAAAATAAAGAATCAAGTACTGATTATGAGTACATATACGATCCAGATGCCAGACGGTGTCCAGCCGGAAGAAGTTACTGATACCCATGGGGTGTTTGTCGTCCAACCGCTAGAGCGTGGGTATGGTGTTACGATTGGCAACGCCCTGCGTCGTGTTTTGCTTTCTTCACTTGAAGGTATTGCTGTAACGGCTATCAAAATTGATGGCGTTCAGCATGAATTCTCTACAATCCCCGGTGTACTGGAGGATGTAGCGGATATTATCCTGAATTTGAAAGGCGTACGCTTTAAAGCGAATGACACTACAGATAGCAACATTCACCTCGTACTAAAAGGGCCAGGTGAATGGACGGCCAAAGACATCGGAGATGCGACCAGTGATTACGAGGTGTTGAACCCTGATTATCACATCGCAGATCTTTCTGATGGCGCTGAAGTCTCTGTTGAACTACGCATGGGGCGGGGCACAGGATATGTGCCAGCCACAGAAAACAAACATGCAGACGATCCTATCGGGGTCATTGCCATAGACTCAATCTTCACACCTATTAAAAATGTGAAATATGTAGTCAAGCAAACCCGTGTTGGGCAGAAAATCGACTACGAACGCCTCGTCTTCGACATGGTCACAGATGGTTCTGTGTCACCTGAAGAAGCGCTCCACCAGGCCGCACTCATCTTGCGCGATCACGTTGCCCTCTTCC
>CAYGTG010001161.1:0-2977 GCA_964352485.1 uncultured Nannocystaceae bacterium
GGCCGGGACCTGGTAGTAGCTCGCGAGCTCCTGCGTGGTTGGGCCGGCCTGCAGCGGCACGCGGGGGACCACCAGGCGCACTTCGGCGCCGCGGTTGCCGAGCCCGGCGATCATGTTGAGGCTTTGCTCGGTGTCGGTCGCGGTTTGCGGCAGGAACTGGTCGGAGATGTACGCGATCTTCACGGCGCCCTCGAAACGGAGGTGACGGTGGTCATTGGGTGGGCTTGCGGGGCCACCCGAGCGCGACCACGGCGACCACCACACAGCACAGGGTTGCGGTGACGCCCAGCAGGCCGATGCTCTTGAGTCCCCCATGGTCGGAGACGATCAACCCGGAGAATCCACCGGCGGTGGTCAGGGCGGAGATGAGGGCGGCCCTGCTGGTGGCCCCCACGCCCCGGCTTCGCCGCGCGTGCCACAGGTGGATGCTGGCATCGATACCCAAGCCCACCACCGCGGGCATGACCACCAGGTTGTAGAAGTTGATTCGGATCGGCCACAACCCCATGACGCCAAACGTCAGCAGGAGCCCGGCGCACAACGTGGCAAACGTGAGCAGCGAGGGGACGAGCTTGCGCAGGTCGATGAAGATCAGCAGCGCGATGACGGCCAGCGCCAGGGGCGGCAGGCGCCGGGTATCCTCCTGCACGGCGATCGTGAGGTCTCCGAGAATGAAGCGCGTCGATGCGCCCCGCACCTGGGGCGCTTCCATCAACTCGGTGAAGCGCTTGGTGACGAAGACGACCTGCTCCAGATCGTAGCCGTTCACCTGCGTGTACAGCAGTCCGATATTGCCGACGTCGCCGTTCTTTTCCTCGAACAGCTGCTTGGCCCAAGCCGGTAGCTCGTCCTTGGCCAGCGGTTTCGCCGTGGCAAGGCGGGTGAGTACATCGAGGTGACCGGCGTACTCGTGGTCCGGCGCGGCCGCGCGCAGACCCTCGGCGGACTTGGCGATCTTGGCCAAGACGTCGACCTTGGCTTCCTGCTCGGGCGGCATGCGGGTCGCGAGGCTGTAGACCGATTGGATCCAGCTGCGATCGGTACCGGCGAGAATCTCGCGCTCCTTGGCGGTTTGGAGGATCTCCACCGCTTGATCGAGTTGCTCGCTCGAATCGGCCAGCAGCACCACAGGGGTGCCGGTGTCTTGGGTTGCCCTGAGCGCCCGTTGATACGCGATGCCTTGTTCTCCCGTGCTCTTCGGGGCCCGGAGCTCGCGCATGTCCTGCTCGAACTCCACATTCGGCGCACCGAAGGCCCCGACGACGATCGCGGTGGCGAGCAGCGCCCATCGGAGCTTTGGCGCCCGCAAGGCTGGCGGGGGCCCTTCGTCGTCGGCGGCGGTGGACGTGTCTGAAGTCTGCGGGGCGGCGCCGAGAAGCACGTCGAGCGCGGGGACCATGACCAGGGCCGCGATAAAAGCCACGCCGACTCCGATCGCTGCGATGAGCCCGAACTCTTGGAAGCCGCGGAAATCAGCCAGCGTCAGCACCAAGAAGCTGCCCATGGTCGTGAGCATGGACGCGGTGAGCGGGCGCAGGTGATGCTCGAAGATCTCGCCCCAATCCGCGCGCGGCCCTTGGCGTTGGCGCTGCGCGAAGAGGTGCACCGCAAAGTCCACACCGATGCCCAACAACACCGCGAACAGGAACGCCGTGAGGACATTGAGTTCGCCGAGCACCAAACGAGCGAGGGCAACCGTGGTGAGCACGGAAGTGACCAACGGGATGAGCACGACCACGAGCCCGCGCAGGCTCCGAAACCCGACCAACAGGACGCCCACGACGAGGCCCGCGGAGACCCACGTCGCGGATTGCAGGTCGGTGATGATCGACTTGGCTTCGCCAGAGCTGGCATAGGCTCCGCCAACCTTCGCCAACATGTCGGGCGCATAGCTTTCAGCGTCGAGCTCGGTGAACAACGCCTCGACCTTGTCGGTCACTTCGGTGGCGAACTGCAGGTTCGTGGGGGGCTGCTGCAGGCGAGCGCGCACCAGCATGATGCCTCCATCGGGGGAGGCGACCGGCTTGAGCACGCTTTCCTCCCAGACCATCTGCCCGTTCTCGTCCTCTTTGGGCCAGATCAGATCGAGGTCGGAAGGACGGATGCGGCCCGAGGCTGCGACGCTTTCCCGTTGTCGCTCGAGCAAGGCGCGCAGGGAGTCATCTTCGGGCGTCTCGTCGGCCTTGCCCGCGTCCGCAGCGTCGGCGGAGTCCGCTTCTTCGTCATCGAAGTCTGCGTCGTCGAGATCTTCGTCCCAGTCGTCGCCCGCCAGTACGTTTTCCGGATCGATAGCCTCGCCGGTCACGCTCATCGCGGCCGCGACGGCGCGCTGCCGCTCCTTGTCGAGCCGCGCATGGAGGTCCTCGAGTTCCTCGGTTTCCAGGTAGTACAGCGCGTGGTCGCGCAGCGGCGTGTAGTCGAGCTCGATGAATGCATCGATGACCTCCGGCCACTGACCGACGCGCGCGTGGATGTCCTCGACCAGTCGCCGGTTGGCGGCAGGGTCACTGCTGCGCACCGCGATGTTGAGCAGGTCGGTCGGCCCTTGTCGTTCGCGGAGCTCGGCGAGCGCCTCGACGCTGGGCGCGTTTACGGCAAGCAAGGCCTCGAGGTTGGTGTTGACCTTGATGCTCTTGGCGTATTGCGCGGCGCCGATGGCGATGAGCAGCGCGACGACCACGACAGCGGCAGCACGACGACGCGAGCCGGCGACGGCCTGGCCGAGCCAGCGTCCCGCGAGTTGGAAGACGGAACGGCGGGTTTCCACGGCGAGGGTTTCCGGCGAGTTGGGCACGCGGTTGATCCGGCGACGGGGCGTCGCGCGCCGAACCTTAGCAAGCTCGCCGCGCTGGCGCCGTGATCGCGGACAACCGGCTCAAGCTCGGCCCAGGCCCAGCGAAGACCGGCTCTAGTACCACAGAGCTGAAGTCCGTTCCGGGTTTCGGGAGAGGGGGGCGGAGCAAGAGAGCGAAGCGTC
>CAYGTG010001162.1:0-2970 GCA_964352485.1 uncultured Nannocystaceae bacterium
ATCCGAGCTCGAGGCCACGTTCACCGCTTCGGGCTTGTCCGGTCGGGAGCTGCGCGAGCTTCTGGTCGCCCCCGAGGGCGGGTCGGGCACCCGCACGGTCTTCGAGCGGTTGCGCAAGAACCGTGACCTCGAAGCCTTCACCTACGGCTACGACCTCGACGAGATCCCGTGGACCGGCGACGAGCACGACATCCGCGAGGACTTCCCGTTCGTGGCGCTGACGATCGAGTCGGGCCGCTTCGAGGAGGATGACGACACCGGCGAGCTCGAGATCAGCCTGGGCACGGACATCATGGACGACGCCTACTTCGACACCTCGGCGTACGACCTGCTCGACAACGCGATGACGCTGCGCGGGCGGATCCGGTGGGATGGACCTGGTGCGGTCCGCCGGCTTCTGATCGCGGCGAAGTTCAACACCACCGTCGACGAGAACGGGATCAAGCGCTCGGAGAAGGTCGACACCCGCACCGAGGGCGGCACCTACCGCGAGACGCTCTTCGACGACGTTCGTTCCGGCACGGTGCCGTGGTGTGGCGGCGACACGGCGATCGAGCCGATCAAGGTGGTCTACGACGCCCTGGCCGAGCTGGACCTCCTGCCCGATCTCGAGGACGCGGCCGGCGAGCTTTACAACGATGTGCTGCTGATCCGCCCGCGGGTTCACCTTCGCAGCACCCGCAGTCGCCTGCACTACGACATGGCGCGGCTGGACTCGATCCGGCGCTTCTACACCAACGGGTTGGATCGCATCGAGTCGGCTCGCGCTGATGCCATCATCATGTTGGCCGACCCCGGATTCGAAGAGCGCTACGCAACGGTCGCCGCTGCACAGGCAGCGCGGGATCGGGTGGAAGACGTGATCGACATGGCCGACGGTCTGCTTTCCGGCGAGCTGATCGCCGAGCAGGTCCGGGCGGCGGATCCGAACATCGTCGACGTCACCCTTCCGGGGAACTTCCCGCAGAGCGTCGCCTCGTACGAGGAACTCGAAGCCAACCGACTCACCTCTGAGATCACCTCTGAGCTGTTCCACGAGTTCGCCGACGTGCTCGACGACGCGGACCGCGACATCACCGGCGCACCTGCCAACGGAACCGACGCCGCCGACGCCTACGACGACATGGGAGACCTGCTCATCGAGTGGCAGGACGAGCGCCGCCGCGATCTGGCCCGCGCCCGCACGGTGGGAGCCCACATCGCGGACTTCGAGGGGCTCTCGGACAACCTACGCGAGGACTTCGCGGCCTTCTACAGGGCTGAAGAGGATGCTCTGGATCCGATGGACGACGAAGTCTGGGCGCAGCTTCGGCTGCAGCTGGATCTCGAGTCGATCAAGATCTCCCAGAACATGATCGAGGCAGGCGGGACCGCCGGCCGAGCGTTGTGGTTCGACCAGGCCCGGTCCTTCTACGTGCCGGCATCGAACCGGCCGTTCGGCAACTTCCTCATCGACACCATCGACATGGCCGAGATCGTCACGCCCGAGCAGTGGGCAGCGATGGACCCGGCCATGCGCGACGATCTGGAGCAGCCGCTCCCCTCCGATTCCGTGCTCGAAGCGGTGCTGGTCAACGAGGTGCAGATCGAGCTCGCGCTGGAGAGGCCCTATCTCGACCGCATCGCGGCGCTCCAGGCTCGGATCGATGATGGTTCGGCGACCGACGAGGATCGGCGCAACCTCGAGGGTGCACACTTCGTCCTCGACGCGCTGTTGAGCGCCCAGAGCCGGGTGGCGGAGCTCAAGGAGGACCGGGTGGAGGACGTGCTCGAGGACAACGGCGCTCCGCGGGGCGTCGTCCGGTGGGAGCCGGTCTCGCAGTCCAAAGGGGAGCGCGCGCTCGAGGCTGTGCGCGGGAGCAACTGAGCCGATGCTCCGGCTCGCACACGGCGTGGGTGCGCTCGCGTTGCTGGCCCTCGCTGCCTGCGGAGC
This sequence comes from uncultured Nannocystaceae bacterium, assembly GCA_964352485.1. Taxonomy (GTDB): domain Bacteria; phylum Myxococcota_A; class Polyangia; order Nannocystales; family Nannocystaceae; genus CAJXVA01. Next base: position 1,934 of record CAYGTG010001162.1, read on the forward strand.
CGCAACGCAAGAGACCGTCGAGGCCGACGATATGCCCGGCGGCAAGGCGGATGATCCGGCCGGGCTGTGCCAGGGCTGGTCCCAGCCGCGCGCGCTGGCTTCGCTCGAGGACGAGCGGGCCGTCGGGATCTCAGGGCTTGCGATCAGTCCTCGGCGCCCAAGCGTGGTGTGGTCGGTCAATGACACCGCCGCAGCGTCCAAGCAGCGCCTGTTCGCCACCGATCGCCGCGGCCGGGAGCTGGAGACCTACGCGCTGCCCGAGGCGCAGCGGTGGGTCGACCTGGCGACGGACGGCGAGCAGCTGTACCTGCTGGAGGAGGGGTCCGAGGCCGGTTCGGTCTGGGTGCTCTCGCTGCCCGAGCCCGACCCGCGCATCGACGAGGATGATGACCCCGCGCCTGAGCTGGCTGAGTGGACTGAGCTTCAGGCACCGGCCGACCTGGTTGTGTCGGCCATGTTTGCCGACGCGCAGACGCTGAGCGTGGTGGGGGAGACGGCAAGGGGTACGGCGGTGCTGCAGGTGTCGCTGCCGCTTCACGACGGCGCGGTGCTGCAGCCGGTGCTCGAGGACCTGGATGTTCCTGGGAGCGTCGTGGCGGCGTCGTCGACTTCGCAGGGGCGGTTCGTCGCGCTCAAGGTGCGGGACGGGGGCGTACTGCTGTTCTCGCGCGATGCGGGCGCGTCGCTGCGAGAGACACTGACCGGCGTTCCTTGCGAGGCCCCTGGCGCGCCGGGGCCGGAGATGAACATCTGCCTCGATCGCGGCGTCCGCTGGCTGCTGCCCGGCCTCGTACTGTTCGCCTCCGCCGCGCTGGCCGATGTCTGCACCGCGCCGACCGATGCCATCCAAGGCACGCTGCTCGGGCCGCCGGACAGCAGCTTCATTGTCGTCTATACCGACAACGGCGGCCTGGACAACTACCCGGACGAGGTCGCCGAACCGTTCGCCAACGAGTACCTGCCGGAGATCTACGCCCGCTACCTCGCTCCGCCATTCTCACTCCCGGCGCCGTCGTTCCTGGGCCGGCAACCGCTCG
>CAYGTG010001163.1:0-2967 GCA_964352485.1 uncultured Nannocystaceae bacterium
CTCCACCCCGCGCCTGCCGCCCTCTCCTCTTGCTCGCCGTACTCCTCCATCCCGGATTTTTCACACTTCATTTCACTTCAACGCCGCGACTGAACACAGCTACAATGGTGTCCGAGGGTGGCAACAACCCGGCGCATTGCGGAACACGATGATGCAGGAGACATACGAAGTTGAAGTTGTTCTGGGTTCGGCCCCTGATGACCCCGTGTGTTGTCAGACAACGTCCGCAGGCGCACAAGAATTGCTCAACCGGATCGAGAGCCCTGACTGCTTCGTCTGCGTCGAGCGGGAGATGGGGGACGTGTGCTACGGGAGCTTCTCCTTGTGGTGTGCGGGGGAACTCGCCCTCGTCCGACTCGACGAGCACAGGGAGCACCTCGCGACGGTCGCCGGTCGGCCCGGCGACTCAAGTCGGACCGTGGAATTCATGGATTCGGACGGCGCGGGTTTCCGGGTCGCAGAGACTTCCACTGTCCCTCGGGCGGCGGCGTTCGAGGCACTTGGCCTGTGGCTACGAACCGGGCGAATGGCTCCCGAGTTCATCTGGTCTTGAAAGGTCGATGGAGCCGGTCTGACCACACCTCGGTCCCGCAGCAGGTCAGCTCCCCCCCTATGGCAGACAACTCGGGATTTGCTGGAGCTTCTCCATCGCGCGCGCTTCATGACCGCTGCAGGCACGGCGAATGTCGTGGTTGCCGCGCGGCATGGCATCGCTGACCGTCGCTACGTAGACCTTGACCGCGCGCGGAAGCAGCAGCATCAGCTCCGCTCCACTTCGCGCAGGAGACCGGCGATCCAGGAAACCGTCACCCGCTCGGGATCGTAGACCTCGACCTCGATGTCGGCGAGTCGGACAACAGCCGCTGGCGCTGCGCCAACGCCAGCGGCCAGCCCGACTCGGCGCCAGTCACTCTGGTCGTGCCTCGACGATCGCTTCGACGAAGCGGTCCGTAACGTCCACCGGATCAGTGAGGTACGTGAAGCGGCCGATCCGAAATCTCTGTGGATCGCCCCAGCACAACACCTGCCCATCCTCGAGTTGCGCGCAGGCATGCGCGGGTGCGAGGCCGAAGGTACGGACCGGGCCGGGCAGTGCCGTCTCCGAGACTCTCTCGTCGCCGCCGGGCCACGTCACACACTTCACACTTTGATCACCACGCGCGCAGATGCGATTGGCTTGGACGCCCCCTCGACCGAGGCGTGACCCCCACGAGTCTCGTAGATCGGCCAGCCCGCGGAGCTCGTTGAGCCTCTCCGCCACCGGCGTGGGAACGCGGCAACGGTGCTCGCCGGAGATCTCTGGGCACACGAGCAGGTCTCTGCCACCGAGCGCAGTGGCCCCATCGGCCAGCCGAGCACCCGCCGCTCCTGACGTTTCGTGCCGCCGAACGACCCCGCTCTTGTCCAGTGAGATCAACCCGTCGGTGTCGCAGACGATATCGACAACATCGCGCACGTTGGCCACACGACGCAAGGTGTGCATGGCTGGCCATTGATCGCGCACGTCCGGGGTCACCAGCGAAGAGTCCGCCGCCGCAAGCGTGCCGTCCTCGAACGCAAAGTAGTAGGTGAACACGTCGGTCCGAATCTCCCCGCACGAGGCGACCGCCCGCACCCCGGAAACGTCCTCGGGCAGCAGCGCTCGCATATCGTGCCGCCCCGAGCCGTCGGTGGCCCAGATGCGTCGCCCATCACGGAACAACCATTGGGTATCTCCAACCCACTCGGGGACGCCGGCATCAAAGCGCTCCCACTGGTGGCGCTCGGGGTTCGTGCACGCACTCCCGTTCCGGCCGATCAGACAAAGCCCATCGCGATGCACAACCAGACTTGCGCTGGGATCGTCGATTCCCGGGTCATCAATAGGCCTGGGAGTGCTTGCGTTCGGTTGGACCCCATACTGGCCAACATCGGTGGCTCCCCAACACTTCACGCGCCCCTCGCCAGTCAACGCGCACGCGTGACGCTCCCCGCCCGCCACCGTGACGGCATTGTCGATGCCCTCGACCCGGGTCCAGTCGTAGCTTGTGCCCTCTGCACGTCGCGGGCCGAGCGGTGGCCCCAAGCAGCTCACGCCACCGCCATCGTGAACACCGCATGCCTCGCGTACCTCTTGCTGCGCGTCTTCACCGAGCCAACCGACGTCGGTCACCAGTCGAAGCCCATTCGGGACACGGACGGGCGCCGCGTCGCCGCAGCGCAACACAGCATCGTTGCCGACGACGCAGTCACCCCCGACCATCTCCCCGCTGCCGACTCGCCTACCGCGAATGGCGCGGTGGTTGGACCAGGTGAACAACCGGATGACACCGGTGTGTTCGCGACCCAGCATACGGTGGTCTCGAAGCGTGAAGTCCGTCACCTGTTGCCCGTCACGTTGACCCCAGATGACCTCGAAGTGAGGCGGGGCCGATGACCACTCGACGAGACGGTGATCGACCAGCGCCACGCACCGTAGGCCGGAGCACGCCACTTTCGTTGCACCGCGGAGTCGCTCGAGTTCCTGTTGCTCACCTTCCGCGTCGATCTCGAAGACCAGCCCATCCGTGGTGAGGACGACCGAGACATCGCCGTCCCGGCTCTCTCTGATCCCCGCCACTGCAGCGAGGTCATCCCGGGGCAGGACACGTATTCCCTCCGGCGTGGAGCAAGCGGCCCGCCCTCCGCGGGTCCAAACGCATGTGGCCTTCGGCGTCGCGACGACTCCGACGACGCGGAGAGGGTCCTTCGGATCCAGCACCTCGACCGGCGTAGGCTCATCCGGCGCAGCCGTGTCCGGCTCGGTCGACATGGGGGGCTCGACCTTGGTGCATCCGCTCGCCGCGAACAGCAGCCCGGTCCAAACGAGCGTCCGTAGGTATGGAGCCACGACGTCCCACAGGACGAACGGGGCCGCCGATTATTCACGACGATGTCGCGGTTAAGGCGAGATCTACTTCGACACGCTCAGCGTGCTGGTGTTCCTGC
>CAYGTG010001164.1:0-2964 GCA_964352485.1 uncultured Nannocystaceae bacterium
AGCTCCTCGCCCGCGTCTTTCGCGTCGACATCTCCGTGTGCTCGCGCTGCAGCGGACCCATGCGTGTCACTCGGGCCGTCACCACACCGCAGGAGATTGCGGCCGAGCTCCGCGGTGCTCGGCGGCGATGTCCTGCGGAGTGGTGACGGCCCGAGTGACGCGCATCGGCCCGCTGCAGCGGGAGCAAACGGCGACGGTTTCTCAGCGACGAGCTGTTGTCGACGTTGTTCGTCTTCCCCGCCGACCAGGTGCGGCCGGACGGGATCGAGATCAACCGGCTCAACGACCAGATGCTGGTCCGCTACTATGAGCAGGATCTGAACGCCCCCGTCGGCCGCGCCGGACCGCGGGGCATCTGATGGATCTCAGCCGGCGGCGGTTGCTGGGCGCGCTGGCCACCTCGGCGGCAACGACGGCGTGCCATCCTCCCCCACCCCCGGCGGCGCAGCGCTTCGTGGGCCAGTTGCCCGAGCGCGGCCATCGTCTGCGCGACGGTGGCATTCCCGAGGCCCGCACGACCACCTCGGTTCGGTCGTCGGTCGTCATCGTCGGGGGTGGTGCCGCGGGCATGGCCGCCGCGTGGCGCTTGGCCCGAGCGGGCGTGACCGACGTGTGGATGTTGGAGCTCGAGCCGGCCGTCGGCTATCCCATGGGCGCCCACGACTTACCCGCCCCGCACGCCGGCCTGCGTGGGCTGCGGACGCTGCTCGGTGACCTCGGCGTCATCCTCGGTCGCACCGACGGACCCGACCCGCAGTACGATCCGCGATTCGTGTGCCGCGGCCCGGTGGAACGTCACCGCTACCAAGGGCGCTGGGAGCGCGGCCTGTACCCCGCGCAGGGGCAGACCCCCGACGAAGACGCGCAATGGGAGCGCTGGCAGGCGCATCTGCGCGAGCTCGACGGGCGACGCGGGCGCGACGGTCGTCGGCTGTTCGACCTGCCGATCCGCCAAAGCTCCGACGATCTGCGCCATCTGGATGGCATCTCGATGGCCACGTATCTCGACCAGCTGGGACTCGACAGCTGGCGGCTGCGCTGGACGGTGGAGTACGCGTGCCGCGACGACTACGGCGGCGACCTGCAGCAGACCTCGGCGTTCGCCGGGCTGCACCACTACCTGTGCCGGGGACTGGAGGACGAGACCGATCGTTTCATCCTCACGTGGCCGCAGGGCAACGCGTGGCTCGTCGAGCAGATGGCGCAACGAGTCGCCCTCGGTGACCGGTTGCGGTCCGACACCGTCGCGCACTTCATCGATCCCGACCGCGGCGAGGTGCACGCCTGGGATGCCGGCGCCGACGAGCACTTGCGCATCGCCGCGGATGTCGTGCTGTGGGCGGCCCCGCGCTTCGTACTGCCCCGCGTGCTGCCCCCCGGCACCGACCCGATGGCACCCGACACCCTGACGTACAGCCCGTGGCTGGTGGCCAACGTGCAGGTGCGCCGACCGCCGGGCGGGATCGGAGCGCCGCTGTCGTGGGACAACGTGCCCGTCGGGTCCGACAATCTCGGGTACGTGGTGGCCACCCACACCGAGTCCCTGCGCGACGCGATCACGCCGGGCAGCGTGCTGACGTTCTACGAGCCACTGTCGGCCGAAGAGCCCGCCGCCGAGCGAGCTCGCCTCCTGGCCGGATCCCTGCAAACGTGGTCGGACCACGTCGTCGCGGGTCTCGAGGGCATGCACCCGGGCATCACCGCCGACATCGCGCAGATCGACATCGCCCGGTGGGGCCACGCGATGGTGCGGCCGAAGGTGGGCCACTTGTTTTCCGGCGGCCTGGCCCGCCCCCGCGCGCCCACCGGACGGATCGTGCCGTGCGCCGCCGACGTCGGAGGTCTGCCGCTGTTCGAGGAGGCGTGGTCGATGGCCGTCGCCGCGGCCGAAGATGCGCTGTCGCGGCTGGGCCGGCCGGAGGCGACGGTGCTGTGAACGCGGCGCCTCAGTGGCGCGTGATCATGTCGCCGGGCCGCGACTTCGCGTGGTTCGTCGGCCCGGGTCTGGTCGCCGCCGTGGTCGCGGTCGCCATCGGCCTGCTCGACCCGCAGCGAGTCTCCGATGCGAGGCTCGGCCTGTGGATCGTCGGCGTCGTCATGGTCGACGTCGCCCATGTGTGGGCATCGCTGTACCGGACGTACCTCGATCCGGTCGCCCGCAAACACCACCGCCGGCGTCTGATCTTCACCCCGCTGCTGTGCGCGTGGTTCGGATTCCTCCTGCACCTGGAGTCGCCGCTGCTGTTCTGGTCGGTGCTCGCGTACCTGGCGATCCTCCACTTCATCAAGCAGCACATCGGCTTCGCCTGGCTGTACGTCCGCGGCGCCGGCGAGTCGACGCTCGACCGCCGCATCGTGGCCGCGGCGATCTGGGCGGGCACGCTGGGCCCCGTGGTGTAATGGCACGCGCACCTGCCCACGCGCTTTTCGTGGTTCGTCGAGGGCGACTTGCTCACGGGCCTACCCGCGGCGGTCGGGACCGCGGCCCTGTGGCTGCAAGTTCCCGTGTGGATCGTGTTCGTGGCACGTCGACTGCATCTGTGGCGACGCGGCCACCGAAACCCGGTGCTTCCCTGGCTCGTGGTCGTACCCGCGCTCAACTGGCACCTGGGCATCGTGGTGTTCGACGACGATCGCATCTTCACGCTGACCAACGTGTTTCTGCACGGGGTCCCCTACCTCGCGCTGGTGTGGGTGGCCGGCGGGCGGCAGCGCGTTCAGGGGGCCCTCGCGAGGGTCCGCATCCGGGGCTCAGCCGCCGCCGTCGTCGCGGCGTTCTACGGACTCCTGCTTGCGCTCGAGTTGGTAGGAGCCGAAACGCCGCTGTACCGGGCGTACTGCAAGTTTTGGCGACACCGCCAGGAGCGAAAAAGACGAGTGAGACGTCGTGTCGGGTTTCACCACGGGCTGCTAGGCCTAAAGTAAGCGAGACCCCGTGATCGGGGCGTGAGTTTGATCCAGAGT
>CAYGTG010001165.1:0-2960 GCA_964352485.1 uncultured Nannocystaceae bacterium
CCCTACTCCTCCGTCCCCAGTTTTTCCCCACGGACCGTGACGCCCTACGCTGCCTTCGCGACACGGACGTCGTGATGCGCGTCACTCGAGCCGTGAAGAGTGGGGGATCCGCAGCACGCGACATTGGAATGGGGGGTGCATACCACCGACGTCGAACCGACGATGCCCGACTCCATCCGCCATTTTTTCGTGCCCCTCCTGCTTTCGACTGCATGTGGTGACCCATCCGAGAGATTGGACGCCCCGGACCAAGTGAGGGCGTGCGGTCCCGAGGCGCCGACCGAGGTGGAAGCCAACGCGGCCTGTGGTGCCGACGAGGCCGCCATGGTGCGCGACGCTCAGACGCTCGCGGACGAGCTTTGGAACATGACGGTCGCGGAGAACGAGGCGCGACTGCATGCCCTGGTCGGACGGTTCGCCTGCGGCGCGGCGCCTGTCTATCGCGGCGACGCAGACGTTCGAAGCATATCCGGGGAGGCTCCGGTCCTCGATGGACCCGTCGTTGCGGCGGTCATCGACGTGGACGAGGGGTCCTACGGCTTCCGCTCCGACGAGCATGTGCCGCACCTGGTCGTCTCCGCCGATGACGACGTACACATGTACTTACGGCACCCCCAGTCTCAGCCCGGAACCACGCACGCGTCGTTCCCCAACGATAGGCTCGACGGCAATGGCGTCGTGGCCGAGTGCAGCAACTGCCTCCCCAACCTCACCCAGCCGCATGAGACCTTCGACATCGATCTCCGGGCCGAGCTATCGTTCTTCGAGCGCACGCTCGAGGCATCGATCGATCTCGAGCGCATCGAACCCGAAGACGTGACGTGGTCCGACATCGAGAGGTTCTCGGGGTTTGGGGTCGCCGCGTGGCCCGAGTATGTGAAGGAGTTCGAGGCTTGCGGACCGGTGTTGGTCCGCGACTTCGAGGACAGGCTCGTCGAGTACGCGCCCTCATTCGGCGACCATCGCGAAGGAACCTGCTACTACAACGCGAGCTACACCGCGCGCTGGTGGGTCGACAGCACCAACCTCGCGCGACACGGCGTCGGCGACCTCGTGATCTCATCCGCTTCACACTGCTGCGGCGGCGTCGAGGGCGTCGGCGAAGACTGTAGAGCGGTCGATTTCTAGCGACGAACGCCACGGAAGGGCTGGCCGCGACGACGAGCGTGCCCACCTCGACAATTCTTGACCCGCCCCTCGCCGGCGCGGGCACCCGGCAGACATGATCCACCCTCGCAGGTTCTGGTCTGTCGCGTGTTCGGCCTCCTCGTGGGGGCCTGTGCAGAGCCCCCGCCGGCCAGCGACGACGCGGCCGCAGGATGGCGCAGCACACAGCTTGCGCCTCCAACGAAAAAGGACGACGCCCTGAGGCGCCGCCCTTCGTCTCGAACTGTGCCCTCGACTACTCGAGGGTGATGAACACGCACCACTCGTTGAGGGTGCCGAGGGCCTTACAGACTGGTTCCCAGCCCTGGTCGGGTTGACGTCTCGCTATGAGTGACCATTGTGTAGGTCATGGAAGCGAAGCTCCTGGTGCTACGGAAGGATCAAGACACGACGAAGGAGCGAAGTCCGCCTTTCGTCGTCGAAGACCGCACCGGACCCGAGGCGAAGGAGGAGGAGCACCAGGCAGAGCTGCTGTTTCTTTGGGTCCAGCAAGAACGCGCTCGCGGGCAGGCTCCCAAGTGACATGGTGACGAACTCGTCGTTGAGTGCTCCCGCAACCGTGATGACCAGTTCCTCCTCGAGGTCCGAGCTCGATGCATCAAACGACTGGCGCCATCGCGGATCCGCGACTGGGCCGTCGAAGGCGTCGAAGAACGTCGGGCACACGGTGGGAAGCGGCTGTGGTTCCAGACGGTCGTTGATCGTCAGTTGCCCACTTGGCTCATCGCATCCCTGCTCAGGGCAGGATGAGCAACTCCTGTCCCGACATGGGCAAGGCGCCAGTCGACGAACGATCCTCCGTACGCAGCCGACTCGCCCGCGCCGCCAGCGGTGCCCCGTCCACCGATTCGCGGCACGGCACCTCGCTTAGCAGCTTAGGGGCCGTCGCATCGCTCATAGGTCTTGCAGGAACGGCTCTCGAGCAGCTCACAATGTCCGGCCATCGCGTCGCCGTTGTTTTCGTCTTCGGCCAGGATTCGAAGCCTCATGTGTCCCCGACAGAAGAAGCGCTGCGCGTCATCGTCTGCATCGGGTGACACAGCAGCGAGTTGGTCCTCCAGAAGCTCGCGTCCCGCAACGTATCCGTCTGCGGGCCGCTTTAGGAGGGACGCGTGGAAGAGATTCACCTCCGAACGCCACAGACCAGAAACGCCGCCAGCGACGACGACCATGGCCGCCGCGAGATGGAACGGAAAAAAGGGAACGCGACGGCCGCCACCGTAGCGTTCAACGTGGTCGGAGATCGCAGGCATGTCTCCGTGGACAGCCGCTGCGAGCACGAAGGCTACATGCCCCTGAGGGTCATGCCTCGCGTCTTCTTCGATGCGAAGCAGGACCTTGTCATCTCCGTGCAGGTCGATCACCCAAATCATCGCACTGACGTCGTTGGAGTCAATGCGGGCGCGCCTCACCCGGAGCTTCTCGATTCGTTTGATCGCTTCGAAGGAAACCCTCCGCCGGAGGAGCGCTCCCTGAAGCGATATCGTCTTTGCATCGATGTGGACCGTCCCGCTGCGATCCACGAGTACGACCAGGCCAGGAATCGCGAAGACCAAGGCAACCCCCGCCACGACCAAGCCTCCGAACTCCCCGCGCACCAGAGCGCGGACGAACCAACCGGAGGCGGGAAGCAACAACCACACGGCCAGGAACCAGACCCCCGCGACACCGATTGCGCGTGACGGCTGCTTTCGCCCCAGAACGATCGTCTTGGGCTTCGAGTTGGGCTCCGTGGGATTCGGTGGATTTCAAGAAAGTTGCCGCATGAAATCGTTTCACGCCGCGGCGCTGTT
>CAYGTG010001166.1:0-2956 GCA_964352485.1 uncultured Nannocystaceae bacterium
CCTCGTCAGCGGGGCGGCGGGCAACTTCCTCGCCCCGGCGGTCACGATGTCGCCCAACGCGTTCGGCTCGGTGGTCGGCATCGACCTCAACGGCACCTTCCACGTGCTCCGCTTCGCCTTTGAGCACCTCACCAAGCCGGGCGCCTCGATCATCAACATCTCCGCCCCGCAGGCCTGGATCCCAATGGTGGCCCAGGCTCACGTGTGCGCGGCCAAAGCGGGCATCGACATGCTGACCAAGACCCTCGCCATGGAGTGGGGACCGGCGGGCATCCGCGTCAACTCTCTGGTGCCCGGACCTATCGAGGGCACCGAGGGCATGGACCGACTGCTGGTCGACAAGTCGAAGAAGGCCGCGCTGGCCAAGACGGTCCCGCTGGGACGGCTGGGCCAGGTGGAGGACTGCGCCGACGTCGCGATGTTCCTCGCCTCGGATGCGGCGCGGTACGTCAGCGGCGTGGTGCTCCCGGTGGACGGAGGCTGGTCGCTGGGCGGAGCAACGATTGCGATGGGCCAGATGATGGGCGGCTGAGTGGCGCTCCGGCTTCGGCGCGCTCGATGGTAGATTGTGCCCGTGTTCGAGACCTTCGTCGCGGCGCTGCCGCAGAGCGCGGACTGGCCGTCCGAAGCCCACGCGTTACTGCGGGAGCAGGTTCAGGCGCTGCTGGAGCGGGGCGCCCGGGCACACCCGGGGATCCAAGGGGACCGGGAGCTTTTTGCCGAGCGTCTTGGCAACGAGCTCGCCGGAGACGAAGCACTCGCGTGGCAGGAGGTTCAGGCCCGCTTGGAGACGTTCGACGTCGAGGGGGTGTATCTGGCTGCCGCGTGTGCGGCCGGGCAGGACGCCGCGATCAGTCGATTCCAGGAATTGTACTTTCGAAATCTGCCCAGCACGCTGCGCTCAATGGGCGCCCAGGCGGCCGACATCGACGACGTGATCTCGGAGGTGCGGGCAAAGCTCTTCGTCGCCGAAGCTGGCGCGCAACCTCGCGTCCTGGGCTTCTCCGGCCGGGGAAGCCTGGAGAAGCTGTGCCGGGTGATCGCCGCTCGGACGCTGCTCAATCGTCAGCGGAGCTCCCGGCGCGAGCGCGTCAGCGGCGACGAGGAGCTGGCCGATTTGATCGCGCCGCAGATCGGCCCCGAGCTGGCTGCGGTGAAGCAGCACGACCGCGACGTGTTTCGGGCTGCCTTCGCCGACGCGATCGCCAAGCTGTCCAGCGAAGACCGAAATCTACTGCGGCTAAGCCTGGTCCACGGGCTGTCGATCGACGAGGTGGGTCGCATCTACCAGCTCCACCGTTCGACCGCGGCCCGAAGGCTGGGCCGACTCAAGGACGCGATCGCCCAGGACACCCGAGTGTATCTGCGCCTGCAGCTGGGAGTCGATCGCAAGGAGCTGCAGAGCCTGTTCCGGCTCGTTCAGACGGGCTTGGACAAGAGCTTCATCCGGCTGCTGGGGAATACTGCGACCCAGCGGTAGCGTCGTCGATCGCCTCAGCACTGCATGCTGTCGTTGCAGGCGCCATCGAGGATCGTCTCGCAGTTGCTGCTGTTGACGCAGGCGACCTGTCCTGCGGTTCCCGGCAAGCATTCCCACGAGCCACAGATATCGTAGACCTCCACGCACCGCGCGAACCAGTCGATGTCGAGATCGGGCCAGCACGACTGAAGCTTGGCCGCGTAGCTGCTGCATCCGGGGATCGGGCAGTCGTCGTCTCCGCCCGCATCTCCGGCGGCGTCGGCACCTGAAGTGGTGGTGGTGGTGGTGGTCCCTCCACCGCCGGTCGTCGTGCCCATGCCGCCGCCGCAAACTTCGACGGACACCATGCTGCCCTCTTCACACCCGACGTAGCTCCATCCCACCAGGTTGCACCCGAGCTCGAAGGCGTTGCATGCGTCCTCCCCCTGAAGCTGGGCGCACTGGATGTAGGAGAGCAGGCAGTCTCCTGCGTTTTCGCCGTCGCAGTCGAGCAGGGCAGCGGTACAGCCCTCCGGCGAGCTGGGGTCGCCCTCCGACGCGTCGGTCCCGGAGCCTCTAGATTCCGCGGTGTCAGACTCGGGCTCGGTCGCCGTGTCGAGTTCCACGCACAGCTCGCTGGCACACACGAGGCCTTCGTTGCAGGTCCCGTTGGGGTAGCAGGGGCCCTGGGCCTCACCGGTCGGTGCGGTGTCTTGGTCGTCGCAAGAAATGGACATCAACGTCAGCGAAGCGGCAAGCAGGCGGCTCATGGTGATTCTCGAACACCGGCGGCGTTGGGCGGTCGCAGTTTTTCTCCGGCGTTGTTCCTGTGGGAGCGCGCGGCGAAGGAGTCGTCGAACGCTTGGAGTGCCCGCGTCTCCTGCGGATCTGGTGTTGCGACCCCTTGAGGACCTCGCAAGGCTCCGAGCGCCCCAGCGCCGCGAGGAGGGCCAAGCACGATGAGCACGCATCGATGTGAGCGTCGACCTGGCTGTGAGCCTCTGCCGACAGCACACCATCGAGGAATGCCACCACCGCCGCGTGGTCGAGAGACTCGGTGCTCGTCGTCGGCCCGCTGTACCCGCCTCACACACCTTACCATCACGGGTCGACCCGGCCTTGTCGCGGCTTTTTTTCCAACGTCCGCCGCATCTCGAGCATGCCGAAGAAAACTCGCGACCTTGGACGAGCGGCGGTGTTCGGGGTCCATGACGCGTTTGATCCTCGCATCGATCCTCGTGCTCGCCTCCGCCTGTGAAGCTGAAGACGAGCCTGAGACCGGGGCCGAGAGCGGACCCTGCTATCCCGACGAGACCTGTGATCGGGGGCTGGTCTGCGCGAGCGAGCTGTGCGTGGACCTCGATGGTTCAGCGATGCAGCCAGACACGGACCCCGTCGACCCGGACCCAGGTTCGCAGGATCCCACGTCTGCCTTGGGTCCGGCGCCGGACGACGACATCCCGGACGATGAGTCGTCTTCGGGCGGGTGGGGCGAGT
>CAYGTG010001167.1:0-2956 GCA_964352485.1 uncultured Nannocystaceae bacterium
CCATCACGATGACCATCGCAGAACAGCTTCTTGCCGAAGGTAAAGCCCAGGGCGTAGCCCAGGGGCAGCTCCAAGGGGAGCTGCGTCGAGCGGCCGCGTCAGTGTTGACCGTTCTCGATGCGCGAGGTCTGGTCGTGACGCCGGATGTTCGGCGACCGGCGAGAGCTGGACCGACCTGCCTCCGGGCCCTCGCGCGTTTCATGCACGGGACACCGTCGCGATGGAGCCCTTCGGTCCGGCCGCGGTCCTCATCTCCGGGCCCGGCCTCTTCTTCGCCTACGACGTCACCCTCGGAGACTCCATCCCCACCGAGTCTGTGGGACTCCCGAACACGACCACCTCGGTGCCGTGGCCCGGCGACCGGCGGTTCGCCATCGGCCTCGTCCTGGCAACCGACGCCGACCAGCGCGAGATTGGGCAGGCCTCCCCATACGCGACCCTCGTCGACGAAGACGGGGACCAAGAGCCGCTGGGATTTGCGTGCTCGCCACCCGTTGTCACCGAACTTCAGGGGCTCCACGACCAACTGCTCAGCGTCGGAGCCGCCCGGGTCGGACTGTGGGGTGGCGCCGAAGTAGACCTGCCCAACAAGCGGCTGTTGATCTACGACGAGGACATCGGCTGGGCCGACGTTCCCCTGCCCGGCGACGGAACCCACGCTCGGCTCGCCATGCTCGACGACGGATCGATCCTCGCGGTCGGTGTCGACAGCCCCGAGCAGGTCTGGCGCTGGACCCCGGAGTGAGCAGGGTCGTGGCCGAAAACCACCGCACCCAAGATGCGACAGCATGTCGTATTTGAAATGCGTCAGCGCCTGACGCATTTAGGTCCGGATGCACCGTCGTATTCCCGGAGACTCCCGCACAACCTCCACGGTAGGTCGTTTCCAAGCCGAACGGCACTTGTCGCAGCCTCGGAGAACAAAGGCTCGACGCCGTTGAGCGCCTTGGGCTCGGGTCGCACGGTGTTTTTCCGCAGCTCTCAGCTGGAGTCACGACCTCGTGCTCATCCGGTCACCTCGATTGCTGGGGGATCGGGGCCGACGCGGGGCTTTGTCGTGCGCGGACCGGGAAGCGACGCTCCTCGGCGCGGCCGACCCGCGCCCGCTTACAGATACGTCAAGGCAATGTCTTGAGTCTTCGTGGACTCGGCGTAGCCGCAACCGGGCCCGCCGTACTCGTCGTTTCGCTCGTAGTCCACCTCGAGTTCGACAACCTCGAACTGACGACGTCCCCGAGACACCTCGAGGCGCACCGACTCGGCCCCACGACAACTCGACTCGCCATCGCTGGCGCGCTGGCTCATCCGTCCGATCGAGATCTCCATGACGCCCGCATCACGGGTGACAACGACGTCATTGTCCCGGTCGGGGCAGGCTTCGTTCCCACACGATACCTCGCAGGCTTCGAAGGGGGGGCACGAGACGAAACGTCGGCTTTGGTCGTAGTCGACCACAAGCGAGACCGCTTGGTCGGGCGATGCGTCGGGGAATGCCGCAGCCAGTGCGAGCGGGTGACCGCAACCAATATCGGGGCACCCGCCACAGCCGTACAATGCAAACGCCGCGACGACGATCGCCGCAGCCCTCACCGTGTCGCCTCGAGCATTACACAGCGATCATACTCCGCCCCGCGTCAGCGTGCGATCCTGACCCGCTCCACGTCTCCAGCGCTCGTCGCGTCCTTTCGGAAACCACCTGCTGGTCCACGATATCGATCCCGGCAACGATGAGGCCGTTGCCGCGAGAACCAGGCGAGACCGCGTTCGGACGGAGACAGACATGCTGCTGAGGAGCGGCCGTCGCGTCCGGACTCTTGCGCAGAATCTAGGCTCCCTTGCGTGCAAGGCGCTGTTCGCCATCGACGCCCGATCCGGGTGAACCGGAGGCCCGTCAAGATCAGCCCGAGAAAGAAACAGCACCGACGAATCCCTTCGGTCGACAAATACCGCCGCGCCCGGCCAACAACATGAGCATGACCCCCTTCAAACTGCTCCCGAAGCTCCCGCTTGCTCTGTGCGTCCTCGCTGCCGCGCTCGGCTTGGGAGGATGCGATTCACCCTCCGACTCCAGTGGTGGCGCGCGCTCCGGCTTGAACGAGGCGGATGGGTCCTCGTTCACACCCGATCCCGAGTGCAGCTACAGCTGCGTCGATCCGAACGGAGACGAGATGGTGTGTATCCAGACATGCCCCGACAGCTGCCAAACGATCGTCATGCGGCGAGAGGTTGGCGACGACGACGCTACAGACGTCACGGAGGCCAGCGGCGAGATGTGCCTCGATAGCCTCCCCGATGACGACACGGGACTGCTGCTCTGGTCGGAGACGTGCGAGCTCACCTACGGTCCATCCGACCCGTCCTACGGTCCGTCCGAATTCGACGAACTCAACGAGGGCTGCGACGATATCTTCTCCGCCGAGGCCTGCGAAGTTGCGCTCGATCTGTGTCTTTCCGCGGAGTAGCGTCCTGACGATCGGCTTGGCAATCCCGCGGCCCTCGAGCGGCGGAAGCCGCGGCGCGAGATTTTCCGCCGCAGCAGACTTGCCCACTCCAATCGCTCCCCAGCAATCGAACCTGAGAAGCGTCGAAGAGCTGCTCCAAACCATCGAGACAGATCGTTTCGTCTCCGGTTGGAGAGCTGCGGCCGGTGACGCGCGTCCACCGTTCCGTCGCGTCGACCGGCCGGCGTCGATCGCGACGGGGTCATCGCCGGCCCCACGCCCGCACTACACAGATTCGAACAGGAATGGGAACTGGACCGTGGCCGTTTCGCCGCCGCGGGGCGCCGGAAACGTCCACCCTTTCGCCTCCGCGGCGATGCAGGTCCCGACGTCCTTATCCTTGAGCGTTGTGCTCTCGACCGAGGACGATGACACCGTCCCGTCGGCGCCCACGGTGAGCGCGAGCACAACCTTGCCCGCGAGCCCGGGTCGCTTCCGCAGCGCTTTCTCGTAGC
>CAYGTG010001168.1:0-2954 GCA_964352485.1 uncultured Nannocystaceae bacterium
GACCGACGCAGCTGGGACAGCCCGACCCGGGCGCCCCCGCGGACTTGCCCGCAATGTCTCTCGCGCAGGTGTCGCTCCATCTGTCACGCATCGGGTGCGACCAGCGCCGACGCGGGCCTCATGGCCGTACAGGACATGTCGCCCCGCGTGTGCGAGTCGTGCACTTGTATGTTCTTGGAGTCCACACCCGCACGGATCGAAGCCTGTTGCCGCGCACGCGTCTGGGGTGGACCCCCGCGGAGCCACGCTCTAGTGGTCGGCCGATGCTCAAGAGCATCGTGCGTCACAGAATGTGGCGTGAGAGGTCCTGGTCTTCGAGCAGGTCCCCCACTCGCTTCGCCACGTAGTCCGCCGTGATGCGAACCTCCTGTACGCCCACCTCGCTCGCCTCGAAGCTCAACTCCTCGAGGACCCGTTCGAGCACGGTGTGCAGTCTCCGTGCCCCGATGTTCTCCAGCGTGGCGTTGGCTTTCCACGCGATGTCGGCGACCGAATCGATCGCGCCATCATCGAAGACCAGCTGCACCCCTTCGGTCTCCAGGAGGGCCGCATACTGCTTGAGCAACGAGTTTTCGGGCTCTCGAAGGATGCGAGCGAAATCGTCGGCCCGCAGGGATTCCAGCTCGACGCGAATCGGAAAGCGCCCTTGAAGCTCGGGAATGAGGTCGCTGACCTTGGAGAGGTGAAACGCACCGGCGGCGATGAACAACACGTGGTCCGTCCGCACCGGCCCATACCGCGTCGAGACGGTCGAGCCCTCCACCAGAGGCAGGAGGTCACGCTGCACACCTTCCCGAGAGATGTCCCCGCTGCCGACCTTCTCGCGGCTGCAGATCTTGTCGATCTCGTCGAGGAACACGACACCGAGTTGCTCGGTGCGAGCGACCGCCTCCTTGGACACCGCGTCCCGGTCCACGAGCAGGGCTGCCTCCTCGTCGGCCAAGAGTTCGAGCGCAACCTTGACCGTCACGGTTCGTTTCTGAGGCTTCTTTCCAAACTGCCCGAACAGATCCTTGAGCTGCTGCATCTGCCCGCCCATGTCCATGCCGGGTCCGCCCATCATCGGTGGCGGCGCCGCGGACCGCTCGGAGACTTGGACCTCGACCTCGCGGTCGTCCAGCTTTCCGCGGCTCAACAGATCTCGAAGCTTCTCCCGGGTGGCGCTGCTGGCCTTGGGCGGCTCTCCGGGGCGATCTGTATACGTGCGCGCAGCGTCTTGCGCCGGGGGGAGCAGCAGGTCCAGGACGCGCTCCTCCGCGGCACTGCGGGCCTTTGTGCGAACCGAACTCTCCATCTCGGCCTGCACGATCTGCACGGCCGACTCGACGAGATCCCGTACGACCGAGTCGACGTCCCGGCCCACGTACCCCACCTCGGTGAACTTGCTGACCTCAACCTTGACGAAGGGCGCGCCGGTGAGCCGGGCCAGCCGTCGGGCGATCTCAGTTTTTCCGACGCCGGTCGGGCCGACCATGATGATGTTCTTCGGCGAGATTTCGTCGCGCATCGGATCGGGCACCATCTGTCGGCGCCACCGATTGCGCATCGCGATCGCCACCGCGCGCTTGGCCGCATGCTGGCCAATGATGAACCGGTCGAGTTCTTCGACCACCCGACGCGGTGTGAAGGCCTTGGCTTCAGTGCTCATGCTTTTTCTCCATCGCCGAGCGTGAGCACGGTGTGTTCGAGGTTGGTGAAGACGCAGATCTCACCGGCGACGCGAAGCGACTCCGAGACGACCTGCTCCGCGCTCATGTCCGTATGACGCAGCAACGCGCGGGCGGCCGCGAGAGCAAAGTTGCCCCCGGAACCTATCGCCAACACCCCATCGTCGGGCTCGATCACGTCGCCGGTCCCGGACAGCAACAACGACCGCTCCGCATCGCAGACGATCATCAGCGCCTCGAGCTGACGGTAGCGCCGCTCCAGCCGCCAGTCCTTGGCCAGCTCGACGCATGCGCGCGTGAAGTTCCCGCCGACCTTGTCCAGCTTGCCCTCGAGCAACTCGAACAAGGTCAGGCCGTCGGCGGCCGAGCCAGCGAAGCCGCCCAGGATGCGGCCTTGCGCGAGCGTTCGGAGCTTGCGCGCTCGACCTTTCATGATGGTGTTGCCCATCGAGACCTGACCATCGGCCCCCAGGGCCACCGAGTCGCCGCGACGCACACACAGGACGGTTGTGGACCGGATTTCAGGACGAGCGAGGTCCGTCATGCCGGGAGTATACGGCGCACGAGCCGAAAACCGACGGCGACGCGGACATCACAAGCGCGCTTGACCGCATCCGCGCCGCCGACGACTCTTCGGCGGTGCTTCGCCTCACCGCTTTCGCCTCTGGACGCGGATCCAACGTCGCGGCCCTGCACGCAGCGATCACCAGGGGCCAGCTGAAGGCAGAGCTCGCGCTGGTGGTGTCGAACAACTCCGGCGCCAAGGTGCTGAAGTA
Organism: uncultured Nannocystaceae bacterium; assembly: GCA_964352485.1. GTDB lineage: Bacteria > Myxococcota_A > Polyangia > Nannocystales > Nannocystaceae > CAJXVA01. The sequence continues at coordinate 2,444 of CAYGTG010001168.1, forward strand.
CGCAGCTGCGCACGGCATCGCGACCGCCCACATCAGCGGCAAGACCCACCCGGACGAGGGAGCCGCCCTGCTGGACGCCCTTTCGGAGGCACGTACCGACGTCGTGGTGCTCGCCGGCTACATGAAGAAGCTCGATGCAAGGGTCGTCGCCGCCTACAGCGGCAGGGCCGTCAACATCCACCCTGGGCCCCTGCCTGAGTTCGGAGGTCGCGGTATGCATGGCCTTGCCGTGCATCAGGCCGTGCTCGCCGCTGGGCTCGCACAGACCGGCCCCACCGTTCACCGCGTCACCCAAGACTACGACGAGGGGGCGACGCTGGGATTCCGCCCGGTCCCGATCCAAGCCGAGGACACGCCCCAGACGCTCGCGGCGCGGGTCCTCGCAGCAGAACACGATCTCTACTGGCGGGTCCTGGCCGACATCTTCGTCGATCCCCAGGCCGCATCCCTGGAGTCCTAGTCCTCAATCAAGCGCTCTTTTTTGAAAGTCGAATGATTGAGGGCTCGTAGG
>CAYGTG010001169.1:0-2951 GCA_964352485.1 uncultured Nannocystaceae bacterium
CCGGTCGGCAGCGGGAACGCAAATGCCGCCCCGTGCACCGTGGCCTGTCCTGAAGAGACGAGCTCTTGCAGGCTGTAGCGCTGGCCTTCGACCGTGACGTGGCCTTCCATCCCGGGCGTGAACTGGACGCACGTCTCTCCGCCTTCGTTCGCCGCGACGAGCGGGAAGTCGGCGGGCGTCGGAAGTGAGTCCGTCGCAGTTGCGAACGACGTCTGGTCCCCTTCTCCGATGGTGTAGCGCGACCGGTCTCGGTCGCCGAGTCGAACCAGGCCCAAGCCCAGTGGCACCAAGCCGGCCAGGCCCAGCAGAACGCCCAACCCGCTCCACGGCGAGCCCGGGGCCTGGGGCGCAGGTCGTCCGGAGAGCGCAGCTTCGGCTCTTTGGACCTCGTAGGTCTGCCACGCCTCGGCCCGCAGCACCGTCTGGGATGCAACGTATCCGGCACCACCAAGCAACAGTGCGCCGCCCAACGCCAAGCTTGCATAGGCGAGCTTGCGATCCGTGCGACGACCGACGTGTTGCACGTCGAGCACGGTGTCGCCGTACACCGCCATCACCTCGGCGACGTCCGCCGCATCAACTTGCTCGACGGACGCGGCACTGGGAAGCGCAGCAGGGCGCTGGACCGCGTGGGTCGGAGCCGCCAGACGCACGCTGTAGGGCCCGATCGTGATCGCATCACCGACCTGAACGGCAGCACTCTTTTCCACCCGCTCGCCGTTGACCGTGGTGCCGACCGAGCTCCCCAAGTCGACGAGTCGCAATCGATCTCCTTGAACCTCTAAGACGGCGTGCATCCGAGCGATCGACTCGTCGTCAATACGAAGATGCGAGGAGGGCAAGCGACCAATCTTGATCACGTTTTGGGACAGGGTCGTGACGTCGACGAGCTGATCGTCACGCCACACTTCGAAACGGAGGGCTCGGGACATGGTCTTCCTTTGGCCGCCTTGACCCAGCCCCCCGGGGTGCCGCGCCCTGCATGGACCTCACATCATGTGAAGCCGAGGGTGCGGTCACGCCGAGCGGGCGGTGTCTTGCGGTCTCGTAGGGGATTGACAGCAGCCCCTTGCGAAGGTTCCGGGCTCGGCGATTTCTTTCCGAGCAATCCGCCCCCTATACTCCGGGCGTTTTGGCGGAACCTCGATTCTCATCCCGATGGGGAATGATCCTCAGCGTGCTCGGCATCGCCGTCGGCACCGGGAACATCTGGAGGTTTCCACGAATCGCGGCCCAAAACGGCGGGGACGAGGGCGCAGGCGCGTTCCTGGTCGCGTGGGTCGTGTTCCTCTTCGTATGGAGCGTGCCGCTGATCATCGCCGAGTACGCCCTGGGCCGCTCGGCTCGAAGAGGCGTCGTGGGAACCTTCGTGCACCACGGCGGGGCCAAACGAGCGTGGATGGGCGGCTTCGTCGCGCTGACCGCCACCGCCATCATGTTCTATTACTCGGTGGTCGCAGGTTGGTGCCTGCACTACCTCGGCGCCTCGGTCCTCCAAGACCTTCCAGTCACCACGAGCGCTTCCACCGCAATCTGGGAAGGATTCCAGGACAGTGGACTCCCGGTTTTGTTTCACGGGATCGCGATGTTTGTTGCCGTGGTCGTCGTCCGGCGCGGCGTGACTTCGATCGAACGCCTCAACCGGATCCTGGTCCCAACGCTGCTGCTGGTCGTCGTCATCAGCATGATCCGAACGCTCCTGCTCCCGGGGTCGTTTGAAGGGATCGCCTACCTCTTCACGCCGCAGTGGAGCCAGCTGGGCAACGCCAACGTCTGGCTGGAGGCGCTGACGCAGAACGCTTGGGACACCGGTGCGGGATGGGGGCTGATTCTCAGCTACGCCGCGTACATGAGCGCACGCCATAGCGTGGTGAAGAGCGCGCTGATCACTGGGGTCACGAACAACGTCGTCTCGCTCGTTGCCGCGGTCACCATCTTCGGGACCGTCTTCTCCGTGCTCGGAACGCAGATGAGCCGTCCGGAGATCCTCGCGGTGATGAAGGACAGCGGGCCCGCGTCCACCGGACTCACCTTCATCTGGATGCCCCAGCTGTTCGCGAAGATGGCAATGGGCAAGCCGCTGTCGGTCCTGTTCTTCCTCGGGCTGACGTTCGCCGCATTGTCCTCGCTGCTGTCCATGGTCGAACTCGCTGCCCGCACCTTGGTCGACCACGGCATCGAGCGTGGGCGGGCCGTGGCCATCACCGGGCTGGTAGGCTTCGCCCTGGGCATCCCCTCCGCGATCAATCTCGACGTCTTGGGCAACCAGGACTTCGTGTGGGGCGTGGCCCTGATGATCTCCGGGCTGTTCGTGGCGATGTTGGCCCGAGATGCCGGCTTGGCGAAGATGCGCGAGGCGATGCAGGCACAAGACGCAGAGTGGGATCCCGGCCCCCTGTGGGTTGCGCTCCTGCGCTTTGTCGTGCCTTCCCTCGCGGTCCTGCTGCTGCTCTGGTGGCTCTACCTCTCCGCCACCGCCTACGCACCCGACACCTGGTGGAACCCCGCGGATACCTACTCGGTCGCGACCTGCGTGCTGCAGTGGAGCGTCGCGATCATCATCTTGGTGGTGCTGGGTCGCCGACTCGCCGCTCCGTTCGACCCCGGCGGTGACGAGCCATGACGCTCGGGTTGCTGCTCGCGGCGGTCCTCCTCGGCGATCCATTCACGCTGGAGTGGACCGCCCCTGCAGGATGCCCGGCGCAGGGCGAAGCCCAGCAACGACTCGCCGCAGCGCTCGGGACCACGACCGGCCCCCCCCTGGATGCCCGCGCCGTCATCACCGAAACCGCGGATGCGCGCTACCGGCTCGCCCTCACGCTGCGCCGCGACGACGTGACCGAGGGAACGCGAACGTTGGAGGGGGAGAGCTGCGCAGAGGTCAGCGATGCAGCCATCTTGATCGTCGCAATCGCGCTCGACCCGAACGCCGCGGAGGCCTTGGCGAAGCC
>CAYGTG010001170.1:0-2948 GCA_964352485.1 uncultured Nannocystaceae bacterium
GTTCAACATCGCCATGCGACTGCTTCGAATCCTCACCGTCACGGTTGGGCTTGGGTCCTTCGGCCTCGCCGCTGGCGGAGCCGGCTGCAACCCGGTCTCCGATTTCCAATGCTCCACCACCGAAGACTGCGTTGGGGAGGGCGCCGGAGGTGTCTGCGAAGCCAACAGCTTCTGCACGTTCCCCGACGCGGAGTGCCCGACGGGCAAACGCTGGCATGACCGGGCATCCTCGCTGGCGGGGATGTGCTTCGGAGACGAGGGGGGAGCGACCGATACCGACGACTCGGCCGGAAGCTCCGCCGGCAGCTCCGCCGGCAGTTCCGGTGGATCGGGCACGACGGACGACCCCACGACCGGCGTGGACCCCTCCAGCAGCAGCACGTCGGGGGATCCGACGACCGATCCGACCACGGGTGACCCCACGACCGGAGATCCAACGACGGGCGGAAGCTCGTCCGGGACGGGCGCGGTTGCCACGTGCGACGAGACCTATGGTGGCGCAACGGACTACGAGCTGTGCGAGGAGGCCGCCGACAGCTGCCGGTTTGGCGTGACGGTCTCGATGATGCCGTGCACCGCGATCTGCGAGTCCTTTGGCGGCACGTGCATGGGTGCGCAGCTCAACGAGAAGCCGGTATGCACATCCACGGGCGACATCACGTGCGAAGACATGACCTCCAACACGGTCATCTGCATCTGTAGTCGCTGAGCGCTCGTCCTGCTTCAATACGTCGGGATCCGCACACGACATGTGGCGGCGGGCGTCCGCCATCGTGATACGCACCGCGGCATGTCGCAGCGCGCATCCTTCGCCCCGCGGGACATCTCCGCGTCCGACCACGCCACGATGGTTTCGACCATCAAAGGGCTCGCCATGGACGCGGTCCAGAAGGCGAACTCGGGACACCCGGGGATGCCGATGGGGACGGCCTGCATGGCCAGCACGCTGTGGACTCGGTTCATGGTCCACGATCCCGCCGATCCGAACTGGCCCGACCGCGACCGCTTCGTCCTCAGCGCCGGCCACGGCTCGATGCTGCTGTACTCGCTGCTGCACCTGTCGGGCTACTCGCTGACGCTCGACGACCTGAAGAACTTCCGCCAGTGGGGCTCGAAGACGCCGGGTCACCCCGAAGTGCACGACACCGAAGGCGTCGAGGTCACGACCGGCCCGCTGGGGACAGGCTTCGCGACTGGCGTGGGCATGGCGGTTGCCGAGCGCTGGCTCGCGACCCGCTACAACCGACCCGGCCACGAAGTCGTCGATCACTTCACGTACGGCATCGTCAGCGACGGCGACCTGATGGAAGGCGTTGCGTCGGAAGCCGCCAGCTTCGCGGGGCACCAGAAGCTCGGGAAGCTCATCTACCTCTACGACGACAACCAAATCACGATCGACGGCGGGACGGACATCTCCTTCACCGAGGATGTCGGGAAGCGTTTCGAGGCGTATGGCTGGCAGGTCCTCAAGGTCGATGGCCATGATGACGCGGCCGTCACGGCCGCTCTGAGCGCCGCGCGTGCAGACGGGGGCAAGCCCACGCTGATCTGTGCCCGCACGGTCATCGGCCAGGGCAGTCCCTCGAAAGCAGGCAAGTCCAGCTCGCACGGATCCCCGCTGGGCGTCGAAGAAATCGAAGCGACCAAGAAGGGCATGAACTGGCCGCTCGAGCCGTTCCACGTGCCCGAGGGGCTGCCGGCAAAGATCGCCGATGCAATCGCTCCTGGCGTTGCGCAGCATGCCGCTTGGAACGAGTGCATGATCGCGTATCGGGCCGCGCACGCCGAGCTTGCGGCTGAGTTCGAAGCCGTCCTCGAGGGCAAGACTACGGCCGCTGATTTCGAAGGTCTCCCGGAGTTCGAGGTCGGCACCAAGCTGGCCACGCGGAAGGCGAGCGCCAAGGTGCTGGGTGCTCTCGCCGAGCGCTTCCCCTCGCTCGTGGGTGGGTCCGCGGACCTGGCCGGCAGCAACGGTGTCGGCTTTCCCAACGGCGGCTCGCTCAGCCCCGAGCAGGGCGATGGCCGCAACATCCACTTTGGCGTTCGTGAGCACGGGATGGGCGGCATCGTGAATGGCATGGCCCTGCACGGCGGCATGCGGCCCTTCGGCGCCACGTTCCTCATCTTCTCGGACTTCATGCGCGGTGCCGTTCGCCTCTCCGCGCTTCAGCAGATTCCGGTCGTGCACATCTACTCGCACGACAGCGTTTTCCTGGGGGAGGACGGCCCCACGCATCAGCCCGTCGAGCAGACGATGAGCCTGCGGATGATCCCCAACCTTCACGTCGTTCGCCCCGCGGATGCCAAGGAGACCGTGGGTGCGTGGACGATGGCGCTTCAGCGTACCGACGGACCCACCGCGATCTTGCTGACGCGTCAGGGCTTGCCGATTCTCGAGGGCACGGACCGCGACATCAGCCGCGGTGCATACGTGGTGCTCGAGCCCTCCGGCGAGGGCGAGCTGCACGGCATCCTGCTCGCAACCGGCTCCGAGGTCTCGCTCGCGGTCGCGGTGGCCGGCCGGCTGCAGGCGCAGGGCAAGCGTACCCGCGTGGTGTCGATGCCTTGTTGGGAAGCATTCGAGGCGCAAGACGGCGCGTACAAAGAGAGCGTGCTCCCCAAGGCGGTGACGCGCCGGCTCTCGATCGAGGCGGGCGTGCGGATGGGGTGGGAGCGATACGCCGGCCACCAGCAGAGCATCGATCGCTTTGGCGCCTCGGCCCCCATGGAGGTGTTGGCCGAGAAGTTCGGCTTTACCGCCGATGCCGTGCTTGCCCGCTACCTCGACCTCTAGAGCGGCTGAGAGAAGGCCCCTTGCTGCGGCCGACTCGTCGCCCTGCGCTTCAAAACGGGCGCCTCACGGCGCCTGGGAGCACACGATCTTCGAGAACCGCTCGATTGAGGTTTAGTTGAGGCGGTGGGTCGTGGCGTTGTCGTTGGCGCGATAG
>CAYGTG010001171.1:0-2947 GCA_964352485.1 uncultured Nannocystaceae bacterium
GGGCTGCACACGCGGGCGGAATACTGGCCAGCGAGAGTTCCGCGTCCGAGACTTCCTGTACGCACTGGGCTGCGCAGCAGGAGTTCATCGCGAAACGGCCGGTGCTGGTGTTGCGGCAGGCGTCGTGGTCTTCCCCATTGACCGAGATCGAAACCCACTGGGCATCGTCGTTGCACGCGTTGTCAGCGAGGGCATCGCCGAGAAAGCAGCACATCTCTTCGTCGAACTGGCCGGTCTCTGTGTTGATGCACTGACCGGCCGAGTTCCGCTCCACCGGGCCGCAAAGGTCGGCGCAGCAGGCCGACGCCACAAACGACCCTGTACCGGAATCGCGGCAACGAGCTCCTTCGCCGATCTCCACCCTGGCCGGACAGCTCGTCGCAGCTTCGTAGGCTTCGTAGAGCCCAGCGGCATCGCAACACGCCTCTTCGGCAAAGCCCGCGCTGTCGTGGCAGGTCGCCCGAATGTGGTTGTTGGCTTCGTTGCCGGAGAGCTCGAGCGAGAGTTCCTCGGCGGGAGCGCAATCAAGCTCTGCCGTGCCCTCACCATCAACGTCGTCCGCCTTGCCGCCGTCGTTGCCCGCAGGGCTGATCAACTCGTCTTCGGTTTCACAGCCCAACGCGGTGAATGAGAGGAGAAAGAAGAGAATCGTGGAGGTCTTGGACATGATCTTTGCGCCTGTTTGACTACGTTTGCGCACATGTAACCCACGGACATCGCCGTGTCACGTCACATTTTCGTATCGCCGCGCTCCCCGCAGAGGGGGCGGCCGCTGCTGCTCGTTGGACTCGCAGACAAGCGGCCTCCTCGGCACACGTGACGAATTCGCGCACCGAAGCAGTCAGTGCGAACGAAGAAGGAAAATGCAGGGTGCGGCGAAGCGCCGAGCCCCCGCTACCGAGAGGCGGCGCCCGACTGGACCATGTGCGCGCGGATGGTGACCTTGTCCTCGCGCGACAGCGGCTCGCGGTCGAAGGGCATGGTCCCGTGTTGTAGGGGGTGCCGCGTGATGCGATCCCAAATACGGTCCGCCATGGAGATGTACTCGAACTCGTACCTGCCGCCGGAGCTCGACGTTCCAAGCTCGTCACCCTCGAGCTCTTGTTCGAGGACGCGTTGCCTCGAGAACATCAGCTCCAGGTCCGCCATGTCCGACACGGGCAGCACCGGGACCCCGCTGCTGTACTTGAGATTCTCTGAGAAGTCGTATTCATCGTCGTGGCAGCCCGTGCAGTTCTCGGCGTAGATCCCCGAGGCGCGCGTCCGCAACGCCTGCGGATCGCTCGTGGCCTGAGCGAGCTCGGCCGCCTCCTGCTCGAGCTCGGTGACGTCGTCCTTCTCGTGGTCCCAGAAGTCCTCGACGTCGCGGGGTGCGTTGGCGAAGACGACGCTCGGGTCGACCTCGTGGTTCAGGAGCGCCTCCCGGGACCGCTCGGCCAGTTGCGGGCAGAGCTGCTCGCGGCTCGTCTCGATCCTGGAGATGCATCGGTTGCCGTTGCGGAACTGCTTGCACGAGTCGAGATCGAAGGTGACGTTGGCAACGGCGTCGAGGTCGAACTCGCGCTTGAGCACGTCCATGAACACCGGCTGGGCCGCGATGCTGCGGAAGAAGTCGACGTGCGCGTGGTGCTCCCGGTCCACCGCCATCGACCATTGCGCGACGTCGACACCGAGCGGCTCGAGCATGTAGCGAACCTTGCCGACATCCGAGCGGAGGGACTCGAAGTTCGAGACGCCGAACTGAACGCCGCTTCCGACCGTCTGGAAGATCGAACCTTCGAGCTCCGTCCAGGCCCGGTCCTCGCCGACGAACTCGGTGAAGTGGTCGAAGCGCCGGGACAACTTGTCCGAGAGCAGCTGTCGCTGCACCGCGCGGGTCTCGTCTTGGAGCACGCTGAGGTCGAATCCTCCGTTGCCCTGGCCCTCACGGCGTCGTGCAAAGTAGGCCTCGGCGTCCTCGCGCGTGAAGCTGCCCTCGGTCGGCCAGAACTCCTCCAAGTTCTCGCACTGGATCATCGCGCCGATGGCTCCGTACTTGATCTCGTCGAAGTCGGGCCGATCTGCGAACGACTTCGCGGTCCGACAAGCGTTCTTCTCGAGGAACTGGTGTGCGATGTTCAGCCCCGGGGTGTCGGCCCCGCCGAATCGGACATCCGACCGGGGCGCGGCGAGCTGCATGTCCGCGCCGTCATTCATCGCCGCTTCGACCTCGGACAACGTGTTGAGCGGTTTCAGAGCTCCAAGCTCGGGCTCTGTGCCGTCTTCGATCCGGCGCAGCAAGCTGAGGTACCACTGCGCCTCAACCGACCCCGCACGCAGGTTGTCCTCGTTGAACGGGGTGATGAACGACCAAGAGCGGTAGGGGTCGAACCGGAGGTTGATGTCGCCGTTGTCCCCCTGGTGGCACATCATGCACGCTTCGGGGTTCTTCTTGACGACCGGTGCGTCTGCGGTGAAGTCGAGGTCGAACAGCGTGATCTCTGACGTGGCCGGATCGAACATCGACATTTCGAAGTGCCCGGCTGAAGGACTCGCGGGGTTGCTCGTAAAGGAACCGACGAAGTCGGCCTCCGCGCTCACCATCAACACGCGCGTTTCGACGCAGGTGGTCTGCTCTCCGTCCTGCGTGAGGCACCAGTGGTGGTCGTCCGTGTCGGGATCGATGACCCGGTCGTCGCTCGGGCGCGCGTCGAGCATCAACCTTCGCTGCTCATCGAACGTGTGCACGCGGGCCAACGCGCGTGAGTGCGTCATGAGCATCAGGTTTCCGCGGGTCTCCTCGGGCAGCGCCTCGACGAAGGCGGCGAGCGAGGTCACATCGGATCGGCTGCCATCGGCGATGCCGTCGACCAGCGATTGGATCTCCTCGCGGATCTCCGCTGCGCCGGGATGGTCGACGCAGACGGTCAGCGCCGACGGGTCGTCGGGTGTTCCGTCGGCGCTGACC
>CAYGTG010001172.1:0-2944 GCA_964352485.1 uncultured Nannocystaceae bacterium
GGACCGACCCCTTGCGCAGGCCGTCGCGCAGGGTTCGGAACAGCTCCAGGTTGCGAATCGAGGTCTCGTCGAGGACGACGTGGTTCGCGGGCGCGTGCCGGCGCAGCCGGTGAAGCAGAAGCGTCTGACCTGGTTGGGTGGCCTCGGCGTAGGCCAGCACCGTCGCGGCCGCGACCTCCTCGGGCTCGCGCAAGGCCTTCGTTCCCGACTCCTCGGCCAGTGCCTTGACCCGGCGGCGGACCGCAGCCGGAGGCGGTTCGGCGTACTCGAGGCGGGGCACGTCAGGCGCCAGCGAATCGGTGAGCCAGGCGTGCAGCGACTCGTCGGCGATCACCTCGCGGGGGTCGAAGCGCGCGAGCTCGGCCTGCGCGGCCTCCTTGCTGTCGGCCCACAGCACGAAGTAGTCCGCGCTCGAGATGTCACACAGCGAAAGGGCCACGCCGCCCTCGGCGACCACGACCGCCGCCAGGTAGTTGGGCATCCCCGGCTGCAGATGCTCCTCGTCGACCAATGCCCCGGGCGTGACCACGCGGACCACCTCGCGATGGACGATGTTCGGCCCCTTGCGCTTCTTCGCCTCCTCGGGCGACTCCATCTGCTCGCAGATCGCCACCTTGAGCCCCCGCTCCACCATCGTCCGCAGGTAGCCGCCCAACGCGTGATACGGGATGCCTGCCATCGGCACCGGATCGGCCACGCCCTTGTCGCGGGTGGTCAGCGCAATGTCGAGGATCGGCGCCACCTCGACCGCGTCATCAAAAAACAGCTCGTAGAAATCCCCCATCCGGAACATCAGGATCGAGTCCGGGTAGTTGGCCTTGATGCCGAGGAACTGCCGCATCACCGGGGTGTCGGCCGAGTTGTGCGGGGCGGGCACGGGAGGATCGTGTACCCCGGAGGGCTGGGGATTCGCTACCGGCCGGTGGCGTGGGGTGCGGGTTGGCGAATTTCAGGGGTCTGCAGGGGTGTCTGAGCACCGAATCGCTGGGCCAGTGCCGGGCAGAACGAGAAAACCAAACGCCCGATTCGGGAACTCTGCGGCCGCAGGACGCGTGCAACGAGCTCCCTCGGTGACACCTCTTGTGAGCCGCTCGATGAAGACCTCGACGTCGGACCGGCAGTGGTGGCCCGCGGGAATGCCGACTCCCCCCACAAACGAAGAAGGGCCCCCTCAAAGAGGGAGCCCCACATCACGCTCTCGCGGACAGCCGCTACTTGCGGACCACGTAGGCGATGATCTTCTCTTTGGACTCGAAGTTCTCTTTGGCTTCGATGCCCGCAGCCCAGGTGTCGAAGGACCCGGCGCGGACGCGGTGCCACAGGCGGCCCTTGACCTCTTGGGACTCGACGCGGACCGAGTGCCCCTTGGCGTTGAGCTCGGCGGCGAACGCATCGGCCTGCTCGCGCTTGGCGAACGCCTTCATCTGAAGGGTGAACTTGCGGACGCCGGCCTTGTCGGCGGCGGCCGTCTTGTTCGACGAGGCGAGCGCGGTGGTCTTCTTGCTCGGCTGGGGCTTGGGCTTGGCAGCCTTGGGCTCCGGCTTGGGCTTCGCGACCTTGGGCGCAGCTTTGGGCGCAGACTCGGCCTGTGCGATGGCTGCGGTCGGAATGCCCGCGGCATCTTCGACTGCGGCTTCGGCTGCGGCTTCGGCCTCGAGGTCGCGGGTCGGCGGGACGTCGTCCATGTTGGAGGTCTTGAGCCCCTGCTGGAAGCTCAGCTCCGTCTCCACTTCGCCATGCCCATCGAGGATCGACAGCGAGTCGGCCGACAGCGCGGCGACTTCACCCCCGGGACCGACCTCGACCCGGCGACCGACCATGACCCCGAGCGCAAACACAAAGCACCCGACGACACTGAGGCCGAAGAAGAGGAAGAAGATCTGGCGATTGTCGAGGTTGAGCTCGACCTTGTCTTTCCACTTGTGCATCTCTCGCATCGCTCGCGTCCTCGGTGTTGGAGATCTCATTTAGATCTCTCCCACAGGGTTACGTGAGCGGCGGGAGTGCGACAAAAAAATGCAGCCGCACTCCCGGCCCTACTGAACGATCTTGAGGGTTGGATCGGGATCGCGGAGTCCGGGCAACGTCTTCTTTTCCGGCAGCTCCCCCGCGGGGTTCGTGCCGCGGCGGATGATCTCCGTCGTCGCCGGATAGCGAAGGTCCCAGTCCTCGGTCTTGACGACCTCTCCGGCCTGAAGGAACTTGCGCTGACGCTTCAGCTTGAAGCCCCGACGACCGCGCTGCGCGAGGCTCGTGGAGCCGGTGCGGTAGCGAGCATCGTCGCGCCACACCGTGGGGTACGGCAGCGACTCTTCGAGCGTGCGCTCGAACGAGATCTGGTACGGACGGCGTGGCCCCAAGACCTCCGCGTGCACCTTTCCTGAGGACACCGTCATGTGCAGCACGACCGGAAAGTCGTAGGGGTTGCGCATCTTGAGGTCCACGGTGGGCCACACGACCGTCGAGTCGAGCCCCATGTCCACGTAGCTGCTCGGCCGCGAGTGCGGACGGGCCGAGACCACCTCCAGGCCCCCGAAAAATCCCGCGCCAAACATCGTCGAGCTGACCTGACAGATGCCGCCGCCGAGGACATCCACCAGCGTGCCCCCTGAGATTCCCGTGCCATAGCGATACCCGTTCTCCGCCGATCGGGCGCCGACGGTCTCGTTGAACGAGAACACTTCGCCGGGCAGCAGCACGAGCCCGTCGATCGGGGTCGAGCCCACCTTGAGGTTGTGGGTTCGGTCCTTGTGCGCCTCATCGGTGCGGTAGGGCGTGTCGAAGCTCCCCAGCACGACCGAGATGTCGAGCGTGTCGGCGATCGGTTCGAGCGGGTCGTCGACCGGGGGCTTGCGCGCCACCACGAGCTCGACCTCGTCCGCGCCAGAGGCCAACCCCGTCGCGATCGCCGAGAGCGAATCGTAGGCCAGCAGCGCGGTGCCTG
>CAYGTG010001173.1:0-2944 GCA_964352485.1 uncultured Nannocystaceae bacterium
CCGGCCACCCTCGTGGGCACACCGCTGCAGATCCCCACCGGCAATCCGATCGAGGCGCTGTCCTTCGTCGACCTCGACCCCCTGACCGATGGCGAAGACCTCGTGGTCGGCACCGACATCGACGGCTGGCTGCTGCCCGCGGTCGGCGGCGAGCCCATCGCGCTTCCGAGCGACGGTGCTGTCCGGGGAGGGGCCTCGGCCGACCTCGACGGGGACGGCGCGAGCGACCTGATGCTCATCGATGACGCAGGGCTCACGGTGCACTTCGGGTTCGGAACCGAGGCGTCGCAGGCCGTCTCCCTTCCGAGCGCCCAACCGTTCACCGCGGTGCAGGTGCTTGCAAACATCGAGGGCCTCCCCTCCTTGGCCTTGCTCGACGACGCCGGCGCGGTCTCGATCGTCCCGGGATCATCGGAGCGCCTCCTGCAGCCCGCACCGGCCGGGCTCCCCGTCGTGAGCCCAGCGGTCATCGAATCCTTTGCGCCCGGCGATGGCTCGCAGAGCGTCGCCTGGGAGAGCCCCGGCCCCGACACCTCGTATCTCTACGCGCCTGATCCCCCCACGCTCACCCCGATCGGACTCGCCCCGCGCAACGGCGGGCTCCGGTCGATGGCCGTCGGCGAGCTGACCGGAGCGGACAGCTCGTCCATCGTGTGGACCACCGACTTCGAGGATTGGACCTTCGTGGAGGTCTTGCTCGGCGGCGAGGGAAGCCCCATCGCGCTTCGTGCGATCTACTTCAACTACGAGACGCTGGCGATCGGCGACCTCGACGGCAACGGCCTCGACGACGCCCTCGTGGTCGGCGAAGGCGGCCTGGCAGTCATGCCGGGCGACGCACGGTGGGGGCTGACCTGCTTCTCCCAGTCCCCGTTCATCGGAGGCGCGTCCCGAATCGTCGCGCTGGGCGATCTGGACGCCGATGGCACCGATGAAGCGATCGTCGTCACCGACGCGGGCGGTCCGCCGATGCAGTACGACGTATCCTGGACGCCGTGAGACGGTTTGGTGCCTTGCGCTCGGCTGCCCTGGTCCTCAGCGGGCTCGGCGGCTGTGCTGATCCGCCGCCCGCCTCGGACCCCATGGGGACGAGCACCAGCGAGGACGAGGCGGACGAGACGGGCGACGGCGGGCCGCTCATCCTCGATGCTCCCGAGACGATCACGCCCGGCGCCCTCGTCTACATCGCGACCGACGAGCCGCTCAATCAGCTGACGATCTCGTTGGGGGACACCGTGCTGGAGCCGGAGCGCTTCCTGATGACGGAGCAGCCCACCGGACTCTTCCACGTCCCCGCCGATGCGCCGCTGGGACCGACGCTCTTGCGCGCCGCCTTCAAGGACGCGCCGGACTTCGCCGACACCCGGGACATCGAAGTCAGCACGCCATGGCTCGAGGACGTGGCGGATGCCGTCGGCCTGGGGCTCATCCACGACGCCGACGGCAGCCCGCCCGAGTGCGCCGAGAGCCACACCGGCCTGGCGTGGGGCGACTACGACGCGGACGGCACCATGGATGTGTTTCTGGGCAACGTGGGTTCGGGCGGCACGCTGCATCGCGGCGCCCGCTCGGGGTCCACGGTGCAGTTCGAGGAGGTCAGCGCCGCGGTCGGTGTGGCCGGCATCGACGCGGTCGCGATGGCCACGTTCGTCGATCTGGAGGGAGACGGAGATGCAGACCTCTACATCGGTCGGCGCGGCGAGAACCGCATGTTCATCAACCTCCTCGCCGAATCCGGAGAGGCGCGCTTCGAAGACGTCACCGATGCGAGCGGCCTGGTGGTCGACAGTCAAAGGACCATGGGCGTCGCGTTCGGCGACTACGACGGCGATGGCGACCTCGATCTGTACGAGGTCAACCACGCGTTCTGCTTCCCGCAGTCCAACTCCGAGGTGCGTGCGCGCGACCACCTGTTCGAGAACGTCGAGGGCGTGTTCGTTGAGCGAACGCAGTGGCTCAGCTCGCCGGTGCTCGACTCGGTCGGGTTCTCCGCCAGCTGGCTCGACACCGACCGCGACGGCGATCTCGATCTCATCGTGATCAACGACGACGTCGGTGGAGACATCGGCATGCCCAACGCACACTGGCGCAACGACGGTCCCGACGAGGACGGGGGCTGGCGCTTCACCGAGGTGGCAGCCAGCACGGGCGTGGCCTTGCCCGGCGTCAACGGGATGGGGCTGGCCTTCGGTGACCTCAACGACGACGGCTTCGTCGACCTCGCGTTCTCGAACATCGGCGCCAACCATCTGCTGCTGAGCGACGGCGATGGAACCTGGACCGACACGCTGGACACGATCGAGCGCGGCCGGCTGCCGTGGGGTCACGGCTCGACCACGTGGGCGGTGCACCTTCCCGACCTCGACAACGACGGTGACCTCGATTTCTACGCCACCGGCGGCAGGATCAAGGGCATCCAAGCCGAGGTCGACGCCGTGTTTGAGAACGACGGACAGCAGGGGTTCACCGAGCGCACCTGGAGTTCTGGCGCGCTCGACCCCGGACACGGCAAGTCGTCGGCCCTGGTGGATGTCGATGGGGACGGCGGCCTCGACATCGTCACGACGGCCTGGGGCGGCGCGCTTGCGGTGTATCGAAACGTCCAGGCCCCCGGCTCGGGCAACCACTGGCTGCAGGTCGAACTCGAACAGAGCGGGCCGAACCGGGACGCGCTGGGTGCGATCGTCACGCTGGAGGCCGCCGGACGCACCCGGACCTGCTTCCACAGCAACCGCCCCTCGCTCGGCGGCGGAAGCGACCACGCCTGCCACTTCGGCCTGGGCGCGAGCACACGCATCGACGGACTGCGCGTGCAGTGGCCCGACGGGTCCTCGACGCAGCACGAGCTCGCCCCCGTCGACCGGCGGGTCGTGCTCGTTCGCGGCTAGCCGCCTCTTGAGAAACCCCGCGCCGCGGCTCGCGAACGATATTTCGCTCCTGGGTA
>CAYGTG010001174.1:0-2516 GCA_964352485.1 uncultured Nannocystaceae bacterium
CTCGACGTGACCAACGAGCCCGAGTGTGACGCCTTCGTCCAGTGGGCCCAGGAGGAGTTGGGCAGCGTCAACGGTCTGATCAACAACGCCGGAATCATTCGCGACGGCCTGCTCGCCAAGCGCAGCCGCAAGACCGGCGAGCTGTCGACGATGAGCACCGAGGCATGGAACTCGGTCCTCGCGGTGAACCTCACCGGCGCGATGTTCATGACCCGCGCCTTTGCGCTCAACGCCCTGAAGAGCGAGCTCGCCGGTGGCGTGGTCGTGAACATCTCGAGCATCTCTCGCCACGGGAGCCGAGGACAGAGCAACTACGTTGCGACCAAGGCCGCGCTCGCTGCCAACACGGTGACCTGGGCTCGCGAGTTCGCGCCCATGCGGATCCGCGTCGGTTCAGTGGCCCCCGGTATGGTCGAGACCCCGATGACACAGGGGATGAACCAAAAGGCGCGCGACACCCTGGTCGCCGGCATCCCGGTTGGCCGAATCGGTACGCCCGAGGACATTTGGTGCGCCGTTCGTTTCGTGCTCGAGTGCGACTACTTCAACGGCCGCACGATCGACGTCGACGGCGGCGCCTCGATGAGCTGACGCGTCCACCCGACCAACTCCCGCTGGGGGCGTCCGGCCGAAGGTCCAGCCTCAGCTGGCCAACAACCACTGGGAGAGCAGCTGGGACCGCGACGCATCGAGCTCGATGCCAGGCCGGGTCACCTCGGGGATCGCTTCGCCGTGAAAGTCTGACCCGCCGGTCGCGACCATGTCGAACTTGTCGACCAGCCGCAGCCATCCGGTGCGCTCGGCCTTGCCGTAGCGCCCGTACAGCGCCTCGAGGCCGGTGAGACCGTGCTCCCGGTGGCGCCTGCAAATCGACTCGACCAGCGCGAACGCCCCAAACGTGTGCGGGTGGGCCAAGGACGCCTTGGCGCCGGCACCGAGGCCCAGGTCTAGCCCGTCGCGCAGGGACACGCGCTCGACCGGGACATCCGCGGGGCCTCCGTCGCGAAGAAAGCGGGAGAAGGACTCCTTCATGCTCGTACAGATTCCGGCCTGCACCAACGCCTTGGCCACTGCGGGGCGGCCCGGCACGCCATGGGTTTGAGCGAGGATCGCCTCGGGGTCGAGGTGATGCCCGAGCTCGGCGAGGCGCCCGCAGATCTCTCGCAAGCGCTCGGTACGGGCCACGAAAATCCGCTCCGTTCGCGTGCGTACAGCGTCGAGCCCCGGACCCTCTTGAAGATCGTAGAGCAGCAGATGCACCGTTCGGCCGTTGTCCTTGCAGCTCAGCTCCATGCCTCGAAGCACGGTCGCGCCGGTCCCCTCGAGCGCCTCTTGCGTGTCCTCGAAGCCTGCGAAGGTGTCGTGGTCGGTGAGGCTGAACAGCTCCACTCCATACTCGCCCGCACGGCGAGCAACCTCGGCGGCGGCAAGCGAGCCGTCGGAACAGGTGGAGTGACAATGGAGGTCGAGCTTCACGGCGGGCGAGGGGTGTCGCCGAGAATACGCGATTACAGCAACGCGTATCGCAGGCCGCGGTCGCGGACGACCAAGGTCTTGGCCCCGCAGTGCTCCAGGGCCACGCGCAGGATGCTCAAACCGGCGACGACGACATCCGCCCGCCCCGGCGGCAAGCACGGACGCCGCGTGCGAACGTCCAGGGGCTCACTGGCCAAGGTGTCGCGCAGCGCGACGATCTCCGCGACGTTCCACCGGGTCCCGTCGATTCGATCCCGGTCGTACGCGTCGAGGCCAAGCAGCAGGGCCGCCATCGTCGTCACGGTACCCGCAAGGCCGTAGAGTTCTTCAGCCGCGGGCAGCGGCTGGAACTCGAACGCCTCACGCGCCGCCGACTCGATCGCCAGAACCTCGTCGGCGAGGATCGGGTCGTGGCCCACGTGCGCCTCGGTGAGCCGAACCGAACCGATCTTGTGGGAGACCACCGCCTCGACGATCTCCCCACGGCCAACCGCGAGCTCCGTCGACGCTCCTCCGATGTCGATCACCCGCATCTCCCCGACCTCCGGATGCTCACGCGCAACGGAGAGGTATGAAAGCCGCGCCTCTTCCTCCCCGGAGATCATGCGCACTGGGACTCCCAGAACCTCGCGAGCGCGTACAAGAAAGGCGTCCTTGTTCCGCGCCAACCGGAGGCCCTCGGTTGCGACGGCCTCGATCGGCGCGCCCGCTTCGTCGGCCAGGGCTCGATAATCCGCCAGCACAGCCAGCGTGCGCTCGATCGCTTCGGGCAGCAGCGAGCCGCGTTTTGCGACGCCCTGCCCCAAGCGCGCGACCCGGGCCTCGTCCCGCGCAATGCAGACGGCACCACTGGCGTCACGCGAACCGAGCAGCAGCAAAACCGAGTTTGTCCCGATATCGATGACGGCCTTCACCATGGGAAGGAAGCACCGTTCGCCCTGGACATCAACCAGCAGCTGCCCGGCGGCCGCGAACAAAAAGCCCCGCGGGCTCGAGGCCAGCGGGGCTTTCGTGTCGGAACCTGGAGGCCCCTACTTCAG
>CAYGTG010001174.1:2526-2939 GCA_964352485.1 uncultured Nannocystaceae bacterium
CGTGCCGGCCTTCATGACCTGGATCTGGTTGTTGCCATCTTCGTTGGCGATGGTGATGCCGCCGCGGGAGGACGAGAACGCGATCAGGCGGCCATCAGGCGACCAGGTCGGGTCGGTGTTGCGGCCGCCGCCCTGCGTCATTCGCTTGACCTTGCCGGACTTGACGTTGACCGCGAACACATCGAAGCGGCTTCCGTCCCGGCCCGCGTATGCGATCCACTGTCCGTACTCACCTTCGCCGGGGCTCCAGTCGGGTGTCTGGTTGTAGTTGCCCTTCTTGCTGACCCGAGCTGCACCGCCGCCGCCCGAGCTCATGCGGAAGACCTGCGGTCCGCCAGCACGGTTCGAAACGAACGCGATCTGGTTTCCGCCTGGGCTCCACGTCGGCGAGCCATCGATGGCCGCGTTCTTGG
>CAYGTG010001175.1:0-2936 GCA_964352485.1 uncultured Nannocystaceae bacterium
ATGCGGTGATCGACGACGGGTCCGAGGCGAGTCAGTACAACGGGGTCGTCGTGTTGCCCAGTGGAGAGGCATTTGTCGCGGGCATGCGGGGGACGAACACCGATGGCACTGCCGACTTCGTCGTGGATGCGCTCACATCCAGCTCGGTCTCGGAGATCCAGCGAATCGCGGCGGAGTTCAACCTCAGCCAGGCGCAGGGCATCGCGTCATCGGCCGGGGGCGACCTGCTGGTCGGCGGATTGATTCGAGAGGATCCGGGGGGGCGCGCGCTCCACCTGGAGCGGTATTCCGAAGCCAAGGGGGTGCTGTGGTCGGTCACCGAGTCGAGCGTCGACTCCGAGTCCGACGAGGTCGAAGCCGTCGCCGTTGCGCCCAATGGTGACGTGCTGGTGACCGGGCTGTATTGGGGTGGGCCTCGCAGAGACACCGATGTGCTGCTCAGACGGTTCGATGCGAACGGAGAGCTTCGGTGGTCGGCCGACATCGACTCCGTCGGAGGCCGGGACCTCGGCCGTGCGATCGCGGTCACGCCCTTGGGGAGTGTGTACGTGTGTGGGCGCGTGACCACGGCGGAGGGAGACATTCGCGCATACCTTGCCCGTGTCGTTCCGTAGCGGGCCAGGTCTCGTTTCCTCATGGCGCGCTCTTCGATCACGGGCCGGTCTTGTTCACGGTCTTCTCCGAAGACCTGCCGACCTTCGGGGGTTAGAGCGTCCGTGCGTCTGGGGCATCGGGCCAGGTCAGGTGGAGCGCCCCGTCGGAGCTCGAAACCTCGATCCCATGGCGGGTGGCAAGGCTGTGCAGCGCTTGCGCTCGCTTGCTGGCGTTGTGACCCGCCGGGCCTGCCGGCGTGGTGGCGATGCGGACCGCAAAGTTGGGCTCTCGACCCACCCAGACCTCGACGAGGCCGCCCTCGAGCTGGACGCGGTCGATCGCCTCATCAACGCCCAGCTGGACCAGGCTTTCGAATACACGCTGCAAGAGGAGCTCGGTCCCCACGCCTGCTCCGTTTCGTACCCGGAGCAGCACCCGGTTTGCCGTCCACTGCTCCGCGTCCCGGACGATCCGTCGGGCCACGGTGACCACCTCTGTTTCGGTGGCCGTCTCGCGCTCCGCGAGCGCTGCGAGCTTGAGTCGCTTCGCCAGCCCGACACACCGCCAAGCCGCCCGCTCGAGTTCGGTTCCGTTTCCGGGGGACGAGGCGAGGGTCGCTTGGCCCAGCAGCCCCACCAGCGCCTGATCCAGGTCGGCGCCGACGGCCAAGGCGATTTCGCGGCTGTCGGCTCCGGCCTGCACCTCGCGGTGAACGCCAAGGGCCCGCAGTGGACGGCCTCGTTTGTCTCTCGCCACGATCCGACCGCAGTCCACGACACGTGCCCAACCACCTCCCTTGCGACGCATCCGAACGGTCTCCCGGTAGTGATCGGTCCGACCTTCGAGGTAGTCGTCGAGTGCTTGGCGAGCGCGCGGAAGATCGTCCTCGTGGACCAGGGTTCCCCAGTGCGAAATCGTCGAGGTGATCTCGCCGGGCGCATACCCAAGCATGGTCGCGCAGGCATCGCTGTAGACGAGTCGTTCACAGCGGAGGTCGTAGTCCCAAACCCCGCCACCGGCATTTTCGAGCAGCTCGGCGACGTCCTGTTGGGCCAGGAACTCCTGGGGCTTTGTCGTCGAAACCCGCGCCGGATGAGCGGCGAAGCCGGCCGCGGCTGCCGTGATGATGGAAGAGCCGAGCAAGACCACGCTGGACCAGCCGAGCTCTGCGCCCGCCCCCGCAAACAGTCCCGTGGCCGCCAGGCCGAGAGCACACGCGCCCAGCCCGACGACCGTGGCGGTCCGGGATGGGGCTGAGACTGGGGCCAAACTCCGTTCCATCGCATGTCACCCTACCAGCTCGGTGCAGCACACCGACCCTTCTTCGCTTCGGCACCTGTCCCTGATTGGAACCTTCGGGCCGGCGTGACTCGACGTGGCCACGCTTGCCATCCGCTCGGAACCGTCCACTTGGGACAGGTGGTCAAGCGCGCGGGGGTTCGTCGCGCCGGCTCAGGGGCCGTCCACGACCAAGTGGCAGGCGGCGCAGGTGATGATGATCCTGCTGTAGGTCTCGGCCCGGTCTTTCGCGGCGAGGTCGACCGAACGCGTCGCGAGAGCGTGGGTTTCGGCAGCGAGGCTCTTGACCAGCTCGGGCGCGACATCGCCGTGCAGGGGTGCGTCTCGCATGATCATTGCGCCTTCGTTCCAGGATTCATCGAGGGGTCCGACCAACCCATCCCACATGCGCTCGGCAGCGTAGGCGTGCCGATCCATCTGCGCGAAGTTTGTATCGTCTTGCAGGGGGACCGGGCGTTCGGGTGCCTTGATCGCAACGCCAATGTCGGCATGACAGTCTCCGCAGGCCGAGGCCAACTTGCCGGCCGCAACGGCTGCGTCTACCAGTTCCTCCGCGTTCGCGATTTTCTTGGCGTTTCTACGAACCTTGGGCACGTGGTCGCGCCAGCGTACCGGCATGTCCTCCGCAGTCACGTTCTCGAGCAGCCAGTTCGCGGGCGCGCGTGCCTCCTGCATCCTTCCCGCGATGATCGCGTCGCGGATCTCCTCGGCTTGCACGAAGTGCTCCGCCATCGGGATCGCCTTGGGCGGGGATTCTGGGTCCTCGGGTTGGTCGATAGGGGCCGCGGACGAGGTGTCGGTCTTGCAGCCGAGGGCCAGCAGGAGAGTCAGAATCACGGAAGGGTGGGATGAGCTTGGCCAGCATGGGGGTCCCAAGTCATTGTTCCTTCCGGGTGCGAACCCGTGCGCAGCAAGAACTGCCGGAGCCGCGGCCACTTCGCGTGAGTTTTTCGCGGGCGCTTGCGACTCGATGAGGCATGCAGGCAGCGGTTGCTGTGAGAAGCACCGACCGTAGAGACGGCATCCCCGCATCGAGGGACCGC
>CAYGTG010001176.1:0-2935 GCA_964352485.1 uncultured Nannocystaceae bacterium
CCCCGCGCTGGTGCAGCACCATCGGAAGATCCATTTCCAGCTGGGCCCAGTCTGCGATGCCAAACGCGACCAGGAGATCTGTCTGAAGGCGCGCGTCGACGCTGGGCCCGCCTTCGGTGGTCTCGAAGCTGCGCAGGTAGGTCGTCGCAACCCCCGCCGAGGGCGTCCAAGCGGGCAGGACCTGGCTGGAGTCCGTGGCCAAGTGCCCCCCCACGCTGGCGCTGTGCCGGACCGTGTCTCCGGGGGCCGCTTGCGCGCGCGTGGGCCAGCCTACGCTGAGCGCCGCGGCGACGACGAGCACTTCGACACGAGGGAGACCCACGAGCGGTCCATCGGGCGTGCTGCGTGCCGCTTGAGGGAAGGGGTGGGGTGCGGCCGAATACGGTCCTGTGCGTGGGATGCGCGGCCCGGTCACGGTCGGTGGGAACCTTTGGCGAGCAGGACGGTCTGTGGTCGTGCAAGATCCCGATGCGAGGTCCCGTGAGCGAGTCCAACGAGCACCCCGAAGACCAAGAGCCCGAAGAGCCCGATGCAAGTCAGCAAGGCGCCGCGCTCCACAATGACGACTTCGAGGATGACGACCTCAACGACCTCGACGAGTTTGGCGTCGACGGCGTCGTCGCCCAGCTGACCGGCGAGGAGCCCGCCGCAACGAAGAAACGCTCTCGCCCAGTGTGGGTCTCCGCGGTGGTGGTGCTGGCGTGCCTGTACCCGCTCATCAGCATGTGGGGCGACTTCCGGTTCTGGCTGCGGTCCTCCGAGCCGGAGCCGCTCGGAGATTCCGCCGCGCTGTTCGAACCCGGGGCCGCAGCGCCCCAGCTTGCCAATCGCTACGTGTCGCTCGAAGGCACTCCTGATGTGCAGTGGGCGACCGTGCTCACCAAGAAGAGCGGGGCGAAGGTCACCTATCTGCGAGTCCTCGAAGGCGGTGGTCGATTGTTCGCCGCCGTGCCGCGCCCAGAAGGCGATGCCGGCAAGACCCCTGAGTACCCCAGCGGGTTCACCGGCCGGGTCAGCCGACTGGGGGATGCGGGCGCGTTTGATTGGATCGCTCGCCTCTACGCACAAGAGGGCGTCACTCAGCTGTACGACGTCACGGGCCAAACCGTCGCCGATGCCGTGTCGGCCGGAAGCGCATCCCTGACGATGACCACGCAGGATGGGCGCAGCGTGGTGGCTGAGCCCGCGGATACGATCCGCTTGGTCGCGCGTCCCGAGGATGCTCGGGTGCTTCTTGGCGTCGAGTCGTTTCCAAGCGCCAAAGCGGCCGAGGATGCCGTTGCCGCGCTTGGCTATCCGTACGCAGCACTGGGTCGAGGACGCACCGACCTGCGTCGCTACGTGGTCCGCGTTCCACAGGCCGCGCGCGAGGATGCCCGCAAGGCGCTGCTCGCCGAGGTCGAGGGCACCGTCGACGAGAGCGACCCCAAAGAAGGCGTCTCGGTCTTCCCGCTGTCGGCGACGTACACCGCTGCCGCCGGCGAGATTTCGCTCGAGGGGGCCGAGTTGGTGTTCCCCTACGGCGACAACACCACGGCGCCGGGCTACCGGGTCCAGGACGGCAAGCTCCTGGAGGCGAAGCTCGATGGCGGCCGCATGCGGATCCCGGTCTCGTCCGTGCACGCCGCGCGCGTCGAGAAGCCGGTCTTCATCGACCCCGACGGCTACCTCATCGAGGCCGGCGTCGAGCCGAGTTCACAGCTCAAGTGGGGAATCCTGTGGCTGCTGGTCCTCGGGCTGGCGATCACCAACGCCGCGGTGCTCTACAGCGGCCTGCGCCGACGCGCAGTGTGAGCGGACTTTCCGCCCAGGAACGGTCGCTGGAACCCTTGCTGGGCGTCTTTTGGACCCCGGCGGCGCCAATGGGCTACGGTCAGGGAGCCAACCCGTGGGCGAGGCCTCGAACATCACACTGCAGTTGCTGGGCGCCGGCGGGGCGTTCACCCGAATCTTCGGGACGACCTGCTCGGTGCTCACGCTCGCGAACGACGAGCGGTGGCTGATCGATTGCGGCAGGCAGGCCCCCGACCAGCTTCACGCAGCCGGAATGGAGTGGCACGCGATCTTTGGCCAACTGGTCACCCACGTGCACGGCGACCACACGTACGGCATGGAGGACTTCGCGTTCTCCCGCTTCTTCTTCACCCGCGACGGTGTGGAGGCGGTTCGCGAAGGGGGCCCGCGGCCCAAACTGGTCTGCCACAGCGCGGTGCAGGAAGAACTCTGGGAGTCGCTGGCGTCGTCGTTGCGCTACGTCCCTCCTCCGCTGGCGCCCAAATCCGGCACGCTCGATACGTACTTCGAGACGGTCGCGGCGCATGCCTCCGAGCCTCCTCTGGACAACCCTTGGCACCACGCCGAGTCCTTCCGCGCCGGTCAACTCACGGTGCACACGACCGAGACCGAGCACGTTCCCGGGAAGCCGAGCACGGCGCTGACAATCGAGGTCGGTGACGGCAAGGTCGCGTGGTGGAGCGGGGACAGCACCGTCGACGCCGCCGCGCTCGTCGACCTCGAGCCACGGGCGACCGTGTTCTTCCACGATTGCACGTTTGTGGAATACCCCGGTCAGGTCCACGGATCGTTCGCGGCGCTGGAGAAGCTACCCCTCGCGGTGCGGAAGAAGATTGTTCTCATGCACCACGAGGACGACCTGTCCGACCACCGCGACCGCGCCGACGCCCTCGGCTTCCGGGTCGCGCTGCCCGGTCAGACCTACGATCTGCAGACCGGCCGCTGTCTAAAGACCCTCGCCGATTAGTCCGCAAGGGGCCTTCCGAAAAGGCCCCTGCCGCTGCCGCCGGCAATGCCGACCTCCGCTCCACCCCAAACGGTCGCCCTATCGGGCTCGTCCTCGCTTCGCTCGCCGCTTCGAGGCTGCTCGTACCTCATGCCCAAAGTCCGTGCCGGGTTTCTGCGCGACCCCCTTCGGGGT
>CAYGTG010001177.1:0-2933 GCA_964352485.1 uncultured Nannocystaceae bacterium
GACAGGATCTTCGCGAGCATGGCGGCCAGCGGGATGTTGTCGGTGACCGAGCTCGCCAGCGCGGAGGCGATCAAGATCGCGCCCGTGCCGGCCACGTCCCCCCAACCGATGATCACCTCGAGCCCCTGCCCGATGAGGGCCAGGACCTGGGCATGTTCGAGCACCCCAATGACCACGAAGAGCGCGGCGAAGAAGCCGAGCAAGTCCCAATCGACAGCCTTGTAGTAGGCGTCGACGCTGGACTTGTAGCGGATCAGCATGATGGCCGCGAAGCTCATCGCCACGTACCCCATCCCCAGGTCCTTGACGTAGGGCAGCACGGACGTCGTCGCGATCACAACGATGAACGCGCCGAGCATGAGCGATGCAAACGTGAAGAACCCCTTGCTCTCGATGCCGTCATTCTCATCGAACGCCGACACCTGCTCGAGAGCGTCCTTGCGCTCCTCGTCGGTGGATAGCGACTCGATCTTGAACAGTTTCGCGCCCATCCAGATGGTCAACCCGGTGGCCACGACCACAAACGGCGCGGCCGCGACGAAGAACGACACGAAGCTGATGCCTGCGGCGGTGCCCACGATGATGTTCGGCACGGAGCTGATCAGCGTCAGTAGACCACCGATGTTGGTCAACAACCCTTCGACCAACAGGAACCCGAGCATCATCTCCGCCCGGCCCAGCTTTCGCAGCGAGACGCCGGTCAGCGACCCCACGATGATCATCGCGGTCACGTTGTTGAGCACCGCGGAGAACACGACCGTCATCAAGCCGTAGAACCACAGCAGCTTGCGCGGATCACCGGCGGAGGCTTTGGTCAGCTTGATCGCGATCCATGTGAACAAGCCGGACTTGGAGGTCACATCGACGAACAAGCTCGAGCCGAGGATGATCGCGATCACCGACCAATCGATGCTGGGGATGTAGACCGGCAGGGTCAGCGTTTCACCGCCGACGTGGACGGGAACAGAGCCGGGCACGACCTCGAACACCATGCCCAGAAACAGCACAATGATCGCGAAGACCCCGACGATCAGGGACTTCTTGGCGTGAATTTTCTCTTCGAGCGCGAGCGAAACGATGAGCGCGACGAGGATGCCGGTGAAGAGGAGCGTGACGGACATGGGCACGTCGTGGTGCCCTTGTGAAAGCGCGAGGATGGGCGTCGTCGGCATGGCGGTCACAGCATCAGCAGCGGGATGTCTCGGATCTCGACCGCGATCGGGTACGCGAGCCCGTGCATCGCGAGTTGATCGTCATCGCGGGTGTTGAGCACCAACATGTCGACTTCGTGTTCGGTGACCAGAGCCCGGTAGTCGCTGAGGTGGTGGCCCAGCCGAATCTCGGACTTCACGGTGAGCGGCGTGCCCGCCTTCGTGAGCGCCTCCCGAACCGACTGGATGTAGTCGGCCGGCTCCTTGAGCAGCTGCTTCTCGATCGAGGCTCGCGCGGTGTCTGTGTCGATCGAGGAGATCTTGCCGATGACGTCGATGTAACGCTCGAAGACGCCCCGGTCTTCGACATGGCTCAGCGTCAGGGTCCCGCCGTCTTGGGTCATGGCCGCGGCCCAGTTCACCAAGCGGTCGTCGCCGACGAGGTGGTCGGTCACGGCCATGACCTGGTTGATGTTCTGCAGGGCGTGTTCTGCCCGGCTGCCTTCCTTGGGATGCGGAAGCACGAGAACCGGGACGGTGGTGGTCTGCGTGAGGAGGTCCAACGCCTCGCCCAGGCTGTGCGGCCACTGCCACCCGTCGCTGAATAGGTTGCGATACGCGCACACCAGGCTGGGCGCGGTATCTTCGACCAGCTGCAGCAGCTGTCCGGTGCTTCGCGCCTCGACCCCCGCGAGGGTGTCGTAGCTCGCCGCCTCCGCGCTCGCGGCGTGGCGCAAGAAGGCCTCCACTTGGCCGCCGTACGCGTTGGCCTCCGAGGGCGGAAGATCCGTGACCACCAAGACCCGCTGGAGATCCACCGCCGCGGGATGGAAAACGGGTTTGGCGGCCGCTCTGAACACGCTTTCGAACTGATCGACCTGAGGCATCGCGATTCGCGCCGAGAGTACCCCAAGTGTGTAACCGTCGGGCTCGGTCGGCGTAAGCCCGAGCGCGAGCCCTTCTTGGGACCGTGGAGCGCAAGCCAGATGCTGGATTTGAAAACCATGATGTTCGCGGCCCCCCTCGCCGCCCTGCTGCTGGCCGGTTGCGACGACGACGAGGGTTCACAGCCCGATCCCGAGCAGGTGGCTGCGGGGCAGAGCATCTATGAAGGGACCGTCGAGGGCGGGAACACCTTCACCTGCGCGACCTGCCACGCGATGGATGATTCGCAGGGTCGTCGACGCGTCGGGCACCCGCTCGGCGGTGCCACGCAGCGAGACACGTTCAAGAACGGACAGCTCGATGCCTTCGAGGACGCGGCAAACTCATGCCTGATGGAGTGGATGACCGCCGATCCCTGGGAGGTCGATGATCCGCGCATGGTGTCGCTGCGAGCGTTCGTGGAGTCGGGCAGCGGTGCCGAAGACGACATCACCTTCGAGATCGCGGCTCCCCCGGCCACGCTCTCGGGCGGGAACGCAGACGCGGGTCGCGAGATGTTCAACGCGAGCTGCGCGCAGTGCCACGGGCAGGACGGAGCCGGCACCCAGCAAGCCATCTCCGTCGCATCGGGAACCCTCGATCCCGCCTACGTCGCCCGCCGCGTTCGCACCAGCGGTCTGCCCGGCAGCCAGATCTACGAGGGCCTCACCGGGGGCGTCATGCCTTTCTGGTCCGCCGGTCGATTGAGCGAGGCCGAGCTGCTCGACATCGTGGCGTATCTGTCGCGGGACTACGACCCCGACCCGGTGGATCCTGATCCGATGGATCCCGATCCGATGGATCCCGATCCGATGGATCCCGATCCCATGGATCCCGACGATCCGGTCGACCCCAAGG
>CAYGTG010001178.1:0-2932 GCA_964352485.1 uncultured Nannocystaceae bacterium
GCCACAGCGGGAGCGGCCGCCGGAGCGGCCGGGGGCGGAACCGGCTCGGGCCGAGGAATGTTCGTCGACACCGGCATGCGCCGCTGGTCGGCGTCGAACAATTCCTCCATGAAGGAGCCCAAGCGGGCCGAGGAGATCGAGAGCTTGTACTCCCGCGCAAACTCTTCGAGGTCGATCTGGAGATCGCGCGCGGTGGAGTACCGAGCGTCGGGGTTGAGCTGCAGCGCCCGCATCACGATGGCCTCGAGCTCACCGGGATAGCTCGGGTGCACCGACGTCGGCGGCGGAAAACCGCCGGAGGTGATCTTCTGAATGATCGCGATCTCGGTCTCGGCCTGGAACAACCTGCGCCCGACCGTGAGCTCATACAAGATGATGCCGATCGAAAAGATGTCGCTTCGCCGATCGAGCGGCTCGCTGCGGCACTGCTCGGGTGCCATGTACGGGATCTTGCCCTTGAGGGTGCCGACCGCCGTGTTGCTTCTCGCCGTCGCGGCCTTGGCAATTCCGAAGTCGACCACCTTGACGGTCCCGTCGTAGGTGAGGATGAGGTTGGGCGGCGAAACGTCGCGGTGGACGATGCCCAGCGGCGTGCCGTCGAGTCCGACCTTTTCGTGGGCGTAGTGCAGGCCCGAGCAGGTGCCGATGATCACATTGAGCGAGTGCTCCAGCGGCAAGGGCCGTCGAGCCTTGGTCACCGCGCGCATGACCCTGAGCAAGCTCTGCCCGTGCACGTACTCCATCGAGAAGAAGTACGAGCCCTCGTGCTCGCCGATGTCGTAGACGTGGGCGATGTTCGGATGGTCGAGCGTCGCTGCGAGGCGGGCCTCGTCCAGGAACATGCGAACGAAGTCCGGGTTCTCGGCAAACTGCGGGAGAATCCGCTTGAGCACGACCAGCTTCTCGAAGCCGTGCATCGCGGCGGTGAACCCCAAGAAGAGTTCGGCCATGCCGCCGACCGCCAAGCGGTCGATCAGGCGGTATCGCCCGATCTGCGCTCCTGGCTGGTGCCAGGCATCGACCCCGCCGAACGACATTCCCGGAGTGTAGCGCGGAGGCTTTCGACGCAACAAGCAGCTTCGCGGCGCGCGAGCGCACGTGCGCAACACCACGGGGGCCTGCCGTAGAGTCAGTCCCCGAGGGCGGAGAGCACCTCAGCGGTGAACCCGTTGGCGTCCCACGACGCTCGGTCGAGCGTCATCCCCAGCCGAACGATCACCGCATTGCGCGAGGGAACGACGTAGACCAGCTGCCCCTGATAGCCCGAGGCCTTGAACGCATCCGCGGGAACATCGGGATCCGGCCGGGCGCTCGGATCGCCCGGGGGACCGGCGTTGGTCCAGAACTGCGCCCCATACTCCCCATTCTTGGCGGTCGGCGTGGCCGTCCCGCTGTACTCGGCCCACCCCGGCGGGAGCAAGCGCTGGCCGTTCCACACCCCGTCTTGCAGGTAGAGCTGCCCGAATCGCGCCCAATCCCGGGCCGAGGCGTACAAAAAGGAAGAGCCCACGAACGTGCCCGAAGCATCGGTCTCGAGCACCGCCGTGCGCATCCCCAGCGGCACGAACAACGCCTCGTGCGGGAACCGGTGGTACGCATCCTCCGAGTCGAACTGCTGCCGGACGATCCATGTCAGCAGATTGGTCGTGCCACTCGAGTAGGAGAACTCGCTGTCGATCGGCACCGCCAGCGGTTTGGCGCGTGCGATCGCTGCCGCATCGTCGACCTCGAACAACATGTGCGTGGCGTCGGCGAGTGGCCCGTAGCGCTCCTCGAACTCCAGACCACTGCTCATGCGCATCATCGTGTCCAGGGAGATCCCTGCCCGCTCATCACCAGCCCACTGCGGCACCGGAGCCGGCGCGTCACGCTCGAGGTCGCCACGAAGCACCAGCGCGCCGACCATCGCGTTGGTCACGCTCTTGGTCATCGACCAACCCAGATGCGGCGCGTCCGCGGAGGTCCACGGAGCGTAGCGCTCCGCGACCAGGCGGCCATTCCACACGACGGCCACCGCTCGAGTCCATCGCATCGACTCGGGATCGGGCTCCTCGAACGCATGATCGATGGCCGACTCCAGCGCAGCTCGGTCGAGCCCGGCAGGATCGGGTCGCGTGTCCACGCCGTCCCCCGCGGGCCAGGGCGCATCCGACTGCGGCGCGCGCGGGACCTGCACTCCGGCGGCCTGCACCATCTCGGGGTCCGCGTCGATGACCAACGCGCAGCCGATCCCCTCCCGGTAGACCGCAACCCGCGAAGCCAGGCCCAACACGCTTGCACGAGCGCGCCCGGCGTCCTCGTCGAGCGACAGGGACACGTAGCCCATGCGGCTGAAGTCTTCGCTCTCCAAGCGCTCGGCGGATTGGCCCGCTACAAACGCGCCTGAGCACCCCAATTTCGCAACGTAGCCGGTCGCCGTAGGCAGCACGTAGAGCGTCGCGAACGTACCCGCGCCAACGAGAAGCACCGCCGCTGCGAGTCCGATGCGGCGGCCCCAGCGACGCTTGGGCGTTGGCTCCTGCTCCGACATGCCGCCACAGCATACTCCCACCCTTGCCGCTGTTTTTCGTTACCCTCCCGGCGATGTCACGCCCCCGCATCTCTTCGGTCGCCCCTTGGCTGATGGCGCTGTCGCTCCTGGTACCCGCGTGTCGCGGTGAAGAGACGGCCCCGCCTGAAGACGTCGGCGTGACGGCACAGGCCGACTCCGACGGTCCGCCCGTCATCCTTCCCGAGCGACCGTTCGACTACAAGACCTCGACGCTCGACAACGGGATGCAGATCATCACCCTGGAGGACACCAGCACGCCGGTCGCCGCCGTTCAGGTCTGGTACCACGTCGGATCGAAGGACGAAAAGCCCAACCGCCGCGGCTTCGCCCACATGTTCGAGCACATGATGTTCCGCGGCACGCAGAACATCGGGCCCAAGG
>CAYGTG010001179.1:0-2931 GCA_964352485.1 uncultured Nannocystaceae bacterium
GGCGGCATGCGTCGTGCTCCCCTCCGCTACCCGTCGTATCCGACCCCATCCGAGGATGGAGTGTCGTCAGGCATTGCCCCTGGCTACACCGTCTGGGCGGTGATGCAAACGGAAGTATCAGCCGGTCGATTGAGACCGGAAGCCACTCGGCGAGCGCCGTGATGATGAGTTCGCAGACTTGCAGAGGAACTTGGTGTGGCCGTATCAACCGTTTCTACGCAGCGGCGTGCGCTGTCGATCCCTTTGCTTTGGGTGGTGGGCTGGGGACGAGCAACGGGGTGTCGCGCGAGACTCAGGCAAGGAGAGCGGAGGCAACTCGGGTACAAGCCGTGTCCAGAGCAGCCCGAGAATAGAGCGGGGCCAACAGGCAGGCACGCCGAGGCTCGCGCGGTGCGACGCACAAGTGAGGGAGACTCAGGGGGCTGTGCGCCCTAAAACGCAGTACGCGGGCGTCCATGCCGGGCACGATAGCTGGTTTGGCCGGACGGCGATGACGCGACCGCGGCTCAGTCTCGAGCCCACGCGTCCCAGGGGGGCTCGGGGCCGAACCGGGCCGCGAGAAAGTCGACGAGCGCCCGGACCGAGCCGCGTAGTTGTCTGTTGTGGGCATAGACCGCGTACAGGTGGAGCGCCCGAGGGTCGTAGCCGTCCAGCACCGTGACGAGACCTCCCCGCTCGAGTCGGGGGCCAGCGACGAACGTCGGGAGGTAGGCGAGGCCGAGAGCTTGCGAAAGTTCATCGTGCAGAGGGTGTAGCCGCGCTGAGCGGGCGTCGGCATGTCGGCAACATGGCGGCAACGTCGGAGTCGGGCCAGGCAGAGTCGGACCGGGTCAAACGGCGCCGTGCGTGGATGGACACCTCTCGAACCGGACTGTGACAACGAGCCCGGGCGGCTCGGAGAGGGACACCGACCCATCGTGAAGCGCTGCGATCTCGGCCACGGTAGCCAGGCCGAGCCCGTGCCCGGCTGAGGCGTCGCCACGTTGGAACGGCTCGAGCGCGGCCGGTTGCTGCTCCGCGGCGATCCCTGGCCCATCGTCGCCGACGCAGAGGGTGTCGTCCTCGACCACGATCCATCGTCGGCTCGACGGAGCGTGCTGCACGCTGTTGCGAAGTAGATTCCGGATGAGACGGGCCACCAGCTTCCGGTCCACCGTGGCGGTACCCGTGCCCTGAACCTCTACGTCGCTCCATCCCTCGCCGACCACGTCCCGGGCCAGGCTGTCCAGAATGACGGTTTCGCGCCTCAACAGCTGCTTCCCAACCATCTTCAAGCGCGACAGGTCGAGCATCTCCGTGAGCATGCCGTCGAACGCCTCGATGTCCCGCTCGACGCGATCGAGACGTTCCGTTGGCCCCCCCTCCCGTCGGGCCAGCTCCAACTCGAGGCGAATCCGCGTCAGCGGCGTTCGCAGCTCGTGGGAGAGTCCCGCCATCTGCTGACGCTCGGACTCGATGAGCGCCTGCAGTTGGGCCGCCATCTGATTGACGGCGACAGCGACCGCGCGAACCTCCCGGTTGCCCGCGCGCTCGTTGAGTCTTTCTGCGAGATTCCCCTCAGAGATCCGAGCCAAGCTCTCTTCGGCGCGTTCCTGATGACGGTTGGCCCGATAGCTGAGACCAAAGATCAGGATGATCACCGGGATGCCGCCGGCGATGAGCGCCAACGCGAAGGAGGTGCCGTGGGGAAGCTCCTCTTCGATCACGACCCAGGTCCGACCTGTCCAAGCGGCGATCTCATACTCGCCGCCCGTGCGCTTCCAGGTGGCGCCTCGTCCGGCGTCCTGCCGGACCCACCCGCCCCCCGGTGGAGGCTCGTCGGGTTCCCCGAGGAGGACCCTCAGATCGATCCCGCGACTTGCCTCGATCTCGCGCTTGCTCATACCCGAGCGCATGAGCTCAGCGGCGTCCAACACCTGCTGCGTGCGGGCTCGCTCCCTCTCTCCGATCGCAGGCCGGATCACGAGTGCTTGCACCGTGACCCAAGCGAGCGCCAACGTAACGCCAACCGTGGCGATGACCCCCAACAGCAGCTGTGTTCGGCGGTTCAAGGTTCCTCTCGAAGCACGTTCACTTGGTAGCCGATCCCGCGGACGGTGCGAATCCACCGAGGAGCGCCGGGCGTCTCGCCCAGCTTCTTCCGGATGTTGCTGATGTGCACGTCGATGGCGCGATCGAAGGCTGTGAACTCGGCACCGCGCGCCAGTTCCATCAGACGTTCCCGCGCGACCACGCGTCCGGACCGTTCGACGAGCGCACGCAGGATGTCGAACTCCGCACCGGTCAGATGGATCTCCTCATCGTCGAGGTGGACGGTCCGTGCGTCGCTGTCGAGCCGGAGTCCTCGGCTCAGGACAGTCCCCTCCGAGCTGGCTTCGGCGACCACGCTCCGCCGAGAGAGCGCCTCGATACGCGCGAGGAGTTCTTGCGCGTTGAAGGGTTTTGCCAAGTAGTCATCTGCGCCCAGTCTGAGTCCATCGACCCGATCCTCGGGTGCCCCACGCGCGGACAACATCAGGATTCGAACCGAGGAGAACGACCGAATCTCGGCGCAGATCGAGTAGCCGTCGCGGCCCGGGAGCATGACGTCGAGCACCACCAAATCGACCGCATCCGAGCGCAGATGAGCGAGCCCCTCCTCGCCGCTCGAGACGCTGACGACATGATGAGGCCCCATCGCCAGGAGCTCCACGAGGAGCTCGGCGGTCCGCACGTCGTCTTCCACGATGAGGATGTTCATGGGCGTCTGATCGATTCGTAGCGTCAACGCGTGACCGCGAATCTTAAGAACTGTAAGGGCGCGTGAAATCCCGTCTCGCGTCCGCTACACAACCATAGCGCCCCGGCATCGAGCGAGCCGGGGCCCTCGTTCATGCGCTACCCAACCGCCAGATCCGCGCGCGCTGCCGTCACGGTCGCAGCACTCTCTGT
>CAYGTG010001180.1:0-2921 GCA_964352485.1 uncultured Nannocystaceae bacterium
GCTCCTGCTCCCGATGGCGCTGGCCCAGGGCGGCAGCTTCGTGACCGGACGACCGTCGCTGCACACCCAGACCAACGCCGACGTCATCGCCCGATTTCTACCGGTCCGTACGGAGTTCACCGAGCGTGACGACGGGACTTGGCACGTCCAAGTGCACACCGACTAGGGGCCGTCCCCAATTCGGTGAACTGGTGCTGCTAGCGGAGCGCGCTCTCGATGATGTGGGCAAACGCGGGGGCGGCAACCGATCCGCCGTACGCATTGGCTGCAACGCCGTGCACGCTGACGCCGATCCAGGTGCTCGTGTCTGCGTCCGTGACCCGGCCGACGAACACCGCCCCCTGCACGTCATCGAGCCGAGAGGTTCCGGTCTTTCCCAGGACCTCCAGCCCGTCCACCCTCGCCGCCGCTCCGGTGCCCTCCTCGGTCACGGCGCGCCGGAGCATCTCGAGCACAAGCTCCCCGTCGGGCGTCGTGCTCATCTGGGCGTACGCCGCGACAAGCTGGCGCAATGCGGCCGTGGTCTTGAAGCCATCGAGCTGTCCGATCGCATCACGCTGACTCATGCCCCGGGGGTCCGGAAGCGGGATCAAGCCGCCGACCTGGGCGTAGACGTCCTGCCACGACACGCTCTGCACGGCCCGGGCGACCGCGATGTTGGACGACTTCGCGATGGCCAGGGAGAGCGTCATCACCCCGTTGTTTCGCGCGTCCACGATCGTGTCTTCTCCCAACTTCAACGGCGCCGACGCGTCGATCTCCATCGTCGGATCGAGGCCCTGCCCCAGCGCGGCATAGATCGTCAGCGGCTTGATGCTCGACCCGGTTGGCTTGGCAACCTCAACATCGCCATGGCTGGCCAGGAGGCTCGTGCCCGATGCATCGAGCACGACGATCCGGACCTCGGCCCCAGGGTGTGCCGCCTGCAGAGCCCCCGCCTCGGAGGCGACCGCGCTGGCCCAGTCTGCCGCCACCGGCTCGAGCATGGAGCTCGGCGTGAGCCTCTGCGGGGTTTCGGATGCGGAAGGCGTGACCGCACACGCAGCCATCGCGCACAGCGTGGAACTCAGAAGCAGTCTCATTGTCGGCGCCATGACGCCCCGCGCCTTGGCTCCATTCCCACTCAGCCGCCTTTGCAGCCGGTGTCCTTGGGCGGGCATCCAAAGCGGATGTGCAGATGGTCGTGGTGGTTGCGAAGGTGCTGCACCAACCGACCGGCCGCCCAGCGACCGTCGGGGTAGCTGAAGATCTTCTTGAGCTTGGCGCGGCTGACCTTCTGGCTGCGCGCGTAGGTGTAGAGCTGCTTTTGAATCCGGTAGTCCAAGAAGATCTTGGTGGGGCCGCCCGGCTTCTTCGACTGCTCGTACAGCGCCTCGAGCAGGGTCCACATCGCCGCGACGTCAAGCTGCCCGTTGGCCGCCGGAACGAATTCCTTGGGATATCCGGCGGGCTGCTTCTTGAAGTACAAACCCAGGTCGACGTCGCGGCCGGACTGGTGGGAGTTGTGCCCCGAAAGGCTTCCGCCGTCTTCATCGGAGAGGTCCCCGATCGCCAGTCGCCCGGCCCGGGGATGGGCAGCCGTGACCGCGCCGATGGCGACAGTCAGCTGGTCGACGACGTGGGCCGCGGCGTACGTTCGCGGAAGCCTGCGGCGGTAGTAGCGCTTGCTCTGCGGCAGCCGGGCTGGCTCCGCGAGCTTGCCGCGCTGGGGAGAACCGACGCTCTGCCCCTTGACCATGCGAATCGTGGGCGGGGCTGCGCCGGAGATCTGGAGCCGCTGGCCGACGCGAATCACGTCCGAGTCGAGTCCGTTGTGTTTGCGGATCGTCTCCACCGTGGTGCCGTAGCGCTTGGCGACGGCCGACAGCGTGTCCCCGCGGGCCACCACGTGCGTCTTGGCCGCGATGGGCTTGCACGAGGGCAACGTGAGCGTCATGCCGATGCGAAGACCTCCGGGCCGAAGGTCGTTGGCCTTGCGCACCTGCTCGACCGTACAGCCCCGCTCATGCGCCAGCTCCCAGAGCGTCTCGCCCTCTCGGACCACGTGCGCAGAGCCCCCGCCGTGGTTGGGCGTGGAGGCAGCGAGCAAACTGGAGAGCACCAGCAGGGACAGGTCGAACACAGGCCCTTTCACCATGACCCGAAACCGCCGCTGCGCGAAAATTTGCTGCGCGTCTTCAGCCGTGCGGGGGTGGCTCCAGACTTTCCCAGGGCTGCAGCGTCCGAAGCTGCGCGACCTGGAGCCGGCCTCGGTCCAGCTCCCCGCTGGCCGCATCGAGCAGACGATAGTCGAGCGTCTGCCGATGCAGGGGCTGGGACTCGATGCAGACGATGCGCAACTCGCCCGGCTCAAAGCCGCACTGCGCCTGCAGAGCCGCCGCCAGCTGCTCTTGGTGCAAGTGCCCGTCGCCGAAGTTCCACCCCAACGCGAGGCCCGCGACGAGCTCCCCGTCGAGCCATTGAAATCGCTCGAACGCCCCCGCGCCTTCGAGCACTCGGGGAACGAGCGTGGGCAGTGCCCGACCGTGCAGATGCATGGCTCGAAACGCCATCACCTTGCCCACGAGCCCCACACAGGTGCCGCGATCGTAGGCCACGGCGAGCTGGTCGTAGATCCACGGAGCACTCTTGGTGAGCCGCTCCAGCTTCCGCCACGCCTCGTCGCGAAACAGCCACACGCTGCACGGCCAGTTCCCCGCGTAGTAGCGCATCGAGAGCAGGAACGAGACCCGCTGGGGGACCAGGTTGCCGAACACCGGCACCGCCACCATCGTGACCAACAAGAAGATGCCGACCGGCAGCCCCACGTCGACAAGGTGGAGCTGCCGCGCACCAAAGAGCACGAACGCGCCATAGACCACCATCACGTTCCACTCCAGCGGGACGCCCATCGGCACGTTGCTGGTGATGAACGCGTGCAG
>CAYGTG010001181.1:0-2918 GCA_964352485.1 uncultured Nannocystaceae bacterium
CACGAGCACGCCGCCGTTCCCGACCAGGAGACCCGCGATCGCTCCGAAACTCATCTCGACGCCGGCCTCCAGCTCGACCCGCCCGTCGATGGCGACGAACGAGGGGACCTGATAGCAGCCGGCAGGAAAGGTAACGTCACCGGCGAAGTCGGACTGGTCGAGCACTTCGCAGTCGCCGAACGCTCCGGTCGAGCCGTCGGAGGGGTCGGAGGGGTCGGAGGGATCGGTCGACCCTGCGTCGGTGTCGCCGGCGTCTGTATCTTCACCTTCGGCGGGGGCGGGGTCGCAGCCAAGAGCGAGGAGCGAGAACGTCAGCGGCAAGATCAGGCCATGGGGGGATGCTAGGCGTTTCATCGGCAGGGGTTGTTCGGCAACCCGATGGCGTGATCACGGAAAACCGTGATCCCTGCGCACCCGTGATCTGTGCCTCACGCACGTGCGGCGAGGTGAATAAACCGCTCGGGGCGCAGAAGAGGGGTTCTGGCGGGCTTGGCGGTGGGTCATGCCTTCGACTATCGTCGCGCCGATGCGGACCGTGCTGGGGTTGTCACTGCTGCTGTGTGCGACGGGCTGCGGCGGAGCTCACCGACCTTCAAAGGGGTTTGTTGCGGCGCAGATGGGCTGCAAACGCGGTGGCCTCACCCTGTCGGAGGTCTTTGAGGATACGTGGACGGGGGAGGATGGGGTGATGCGGTTGCGCTACCGGGTCGGGGCAAGCTGCACCAAACCCAAGAATGGTCCCGTCGCCCCGGTTGATCTCTGGCAGGAGTGCCGCTGGTCCTCCGGGAAGTGGGACTGCGGCGATTGGCAGACCGGCACCCCCAGCGGACCGGATAGCCCGGCCACGAACTATCTCAACCCCGAACAGCGCGGTCGCTGAGCGTGCGGGCTTGACGTCGAGGAGGCCCCGCGTGCACGCTGCGCTCATGCTGGCGGTTGTGGTCGACGAGTTGGAGGGCGACCCCAAGGATTTGGCCCAGCGTGCGGTCGAGGTCCTCGGTGGCACGGCCTACGACGTGCGGGCAAGCCTGACGGTTCCCGGGGGCGGCCCCGCGGTGCTCGCTGTCGTCGCGGAACCCGATCGAGCCCAGGCGCTTCGGGCTGGCCTACAGGCGCGCGGCATGAAGGCCACAGTGGTCTCGGTTCGAGCGGACCGGCCGTACTTCGACGTGCGGAAGTTCTCGCTGGACGAACGATCGCTGGAGGTGGAAGACCGAGACGGCAGGCAGCGCTCGGTGACCTTCGCGTCTGTCGATGTGTTGGTTCGCGCCAGCGCGGTGGAGACAACGGTCAGCACCAAGACCGTTCGCGAGCGCAAGTTCAACCCCATGCGCTCGGTGCTCTCCGGTGGCCTCGTGAACACCTCGGTCAAGGTCACCAAGAAGACTCAGCGCGACACCGACAGCGACGAGCTGCTGTTCATGTTTACCAAGGGGGCGCTGCCTCTGCGGCTGAGCGAGAGGACCCTTCAGTACCAGGGGTTGGGCGACGCCCTGCAGCCCTCGCGCATGGCCAACTTTCTGTTTGTGGCCGACGCGATCGTCACGGGCTGCCCGCGCGCACGCTTCGACGAGCGTCTGCGCCGCCGCTCGTTTCAGTCGCAGATGCTCGGTCGTACCCTCAGCCCCGACGACTACATCGACTTTGCGGTACACCTGGTCGCGCAGAGCCTGCAGCGACCGATGCCAAGCCAGCCTCGGTTGTGAATAGAAGTGCGGCTATCGGGCGGATTCGTAGCCGTCGCGCCCCTGCTGCGGCCGGGTTCACCGGTCGAGACCTGCACGACCTGCGCTGAGGCTCA
Organism: uncultured Nannocystaceae bacterium; assembly: GCA_964352485.1. Lineage (GTDB taxonomy): Bacteria > Myxococcota_A > Polyangia > Nannocystales > Nannocystaceae > CAJXVA01. The sequence continues at coordinate 1,802 of CAYGTG010001181.1, forward strand.
AGGCTTGCTGGCAGAGGGCAGCATGATCGACGCGCCGCCTCCGACGTACAGCGGGGCGGTGCCGTCCCATCGCTCGAGCTCCATGTGTCTCAGCGAGCTGGGGGTCGCGGAGGCGCTGAGCTTGCGGTGGTAGTCGGCGTCGGCCTGGGCGCGAATCTGCGTGGCTTCGACCTCGGCCCGCACCCGGGTTAGGGTTGCGATAGCGTCAGCGGAGGCTTGTTGTTCGACCTTCTGCACGTCGAGTTTGTTGCGCGCGAGCTCGTTTTGAGCCTGCTGTGCCGCCTGTTCGGCGACCTGCTTGGCTTCGATCGCGGCCATGTACTTCGCGCTGAAGGTGAAGTCGGTGATCGAGACCTGGAGCACCTCGAAGTCATCGCCGCCGATGCGGTCGACCAGGAGTCCGGTGATCTCTGCCTTGACCTTGGCCCGCTCGGCGATGAGCTCACGCGCCTTGTAGCGGGCGGTCACGGACTTGAGCGCTTCTTTGATCTGCGGCGCAAACACGGTGGACTCCCAGGTGACGGGGTCCTGGCCCAGTGAGGCGTAGATGTCGACGGCGGACTCGGACTTGAGCCGGTAGTTCACCGCGACGGTGGTGGCGACGTTCTGCTCGTCCGCGCTGCTGGCCATCGTCTTCTGTTCGAAGACCCGTTGCCGCACGTCGACTTCAGCGATGCGCTGCGCGAAGGGAAATGTGATGTGCAGGCCGGGTTCCAGGGGCGTGGTGGCCGCGGCGCCAAAGGTGAGCTCTACCCCGCGGTAGCCTTCGTTGACCCGGCTGCAGGAGGACGCGGTGACGACCAGAAGGAGGAGCGCGGCGACGCCAGCACTGATGAGTGGAACGACTTTGGGGGGAGGCACTGGTGTGAAAGACCTCGCCGCGCGTCGACTTGTTCCCAGATCGCTGACTCAGGACACGAGCGTCTTGCGACTACAGCTCGAGCCGCACGGTCTCGGACTGCTCCGCGTCTTGCCGCTCGAGCAGGACGCTCCGAGCATTGACGGCGACGACCCGGTAGTCGCCGATGGAGCTCCCCAACGTGGCTTGCACCGCTGCGCCGTTGCGGAGCCTGATCGTCGCCTCGCGCTGGCGGCCCTCGCCCACGATGCCTTGGAG
>CAYGTG010001182.1:0-2912 GCA_964352485.1 uncultured Nannocystaceae bacterium
GACCAGAAGGCCTTCAGCGGACCGTAGCTCGCGGCATCACGCTCCTCACCAGCCCGGTCCAGCACCGGGCCCAGGATCTCCAGTCCCGCCCACGCCGCCTCCGCTTCGACACCGTCCAGGTCCTTCAGCGCCTCGAGCCGCGCGCGGACGAGCTGCGCCAGGCCAAAGTCGAGCGCGGTCGTGAGCTGGTTTTGCGCCGAGCACAGCAACGCCTGGCCATCCATGTCGAGGTCGGCGACCGCCGGCGTGTCGTCGGCAGGGTACACGTCGCGGAGGCATCGGAACGCGCTGAACCCATCCCAGATGGCCTCATGCGCTTCGGTGCTGACGCCTCGAATGTCCGCCGCCAGCCCGATACCCCCGGCCCGGTCGAACCCCCCGGTGTAGTAGGCCCAGGCCGAGTCGCAATCCTTCGCCTTGCTGGTAAAGCAGGTGTTCGCCTCCTTGTAGACCGACAGGTACAGGAACCACACGCCCGCGGCCTCGATGCGGGCCACATGAACATCGGCCTCGCCCTCCCCTCTCTGACCGGCCGCGAAGGCATCGTTCATCACCGGTGCGATCAAAGCCGGGCCCGCGCAGCGCTCGGGGTATGCGGCCACGTTGCTGGGGACGGTGCACTGCTTGTCGCCGTCGACCCCGGGGTCCCAGTCCGACTCGGGGATCTCGGGAAAGTGAAGATCTTCGCGGCGCTGCAGCCGAGACTCCATGCCCTCGTCTTCGGAGTACTTCGCCCGTGCGGCCGTGAAGCCATCGACCGAGGTGTCGCTCGCCAACATCGACAGCAAGTCTTCGAACGCCTCGACCCGAGCGATCGAGCTCGGCGTGCCGTCGACGAGGCTGTAGCTGCCGTCGTCGGTGACACAGCCCGGGTAGCTGTCGTCGGCGCCGGGCTGGTAGTCGTTGGGACTGGGCGAACACGCCGCGAGATCGTCGGCCGAAACCAGATCACCACACGCGTACTCCATGCCGCCCGCGTCCGTCTGCGCGTCGGTGTCAGCACCGTCGTCCCCGCCCCCGTCACAGCCCCCGGTGCCCAGCACCAGCGCCACAGCGACCCCGCAAAGTCCAAGCTCCCTCAACATAATGCGATCCTCCTCCGGTGGACGGACGCAGGAAAGCGGACATGCCCGGGATACGAGCAAGGGGATCCCCCCTACCCTGGACGCCACAGGCTACGCCGTGACCAGGCCGATGCGAATCGCGTGGCGGACCATGCCCGCGACGTTCTTCGTCTCGAGCTTGGCCATCAGTCGGCCGCGATGGCCCTCGATCGTTTTGACGCTCAGCCCCAGATCCTTGGCGATCTCGGGGCTGGACTTGCCCTCGGCGACGAGCTTGAGCACCTGGCGCTCTCGCGGCGTGAGGTCCGAGCCTGCGCGGGGGCCTGATACGCCTCGCGAGTCGTCGAGGACGATCTTGGCGACCTCGGGGCTGAAGAACGCGTTGCCCGACGCCACCGCTTGGATCGCAGAGACCAGGTCGGAGAGGCCAGAGCCCTTGAGCAGATACCCGCCCGCGCCCGCCCGGATCGCAGGCCGCACGTGCTCACCGGTGGAGTACATGCTCAGGATGAGCACCTGCGTGCTCGGGAACTGCTTGCGGATGAGCTTGGTGGCTTCGACGCCATCGAGCTGCGGCATGTTGAGATCCATGACCGCAACGTCGGGCCGCTGCTCCTCGACCAGCGCGACACCGTCCTTGCCGTTGTCCGCCTCCCCCACGACCTCGATGTCGTCCTGACCCTCGAGCAGCGCGCGAAGACCTTCGCGGACGATCTGGTGGTCTTCGACCAACACCACGCGGATCGGGCTCGACATCTCGGAGATCCTACCACCCCTCACCCCCGCGCGCTCATGGGTAGCGACACCTCGATGCGCGTGCCCTTCCCAGGCGCAGAGGTGATGCTGTGCACCCCGTCCAGCAGCTCGACGCGTTCGCGCATGCCCACCAGTCCCCGGCGGCGTGGCCCGACCGCAGCCGGATCGAAGCCCTTGCCGTCATCCTCGATGGACACCGCCAGCGCGTCCCCCTCGACCCGCACGACAATGGTGACCTCACTCGCCTCGGCGTGACGGGCCACGTTCGTGAGCGACTCCTGAATGATGCGGTACGCGGTCGTCTCGATCGAGGGATCGAGTTCGACATCCACATCGTAGTGACGCTCGACCTGGACCTGGGTGGCTTCGGACAGGTCGTCGGCGGCGCGGTGAATCGCCGCCTGTAGCCCCACATCGTCGAGCACGGCGGGCCCGAGCTGGTTGACAGCCCGCCGAACCTCTTCGACGGTATCGTCGACCATGCTCAGGGTCCGCCGGGCCATCGTCGTGGTCTTGGCGTCGCTCCCCTCCTGCGCGGCGAGCAGGTCCCCGATCAGCTGCACGTGAATCCGCACCGCGGTGAGTGCCTGTCCGGCAGAATCGTGAAGCTCTCGGGCGATGGCCCGTCGTTCCGCCTCCTGCATGCGAATCGCTCGGGCGGAGATCTCCCGCAGGTTCTGCTCCTTGCGCTGCAGCTCGGCCAGGGCTTCACGCAGCTCCGCACTGCGCACCTCGACCTTGTTCTCGAGCGTCTCGTTGAGCCCCGCGAGGGCGGCCTGCGACTCCTCCAGCCGCCCCACGAGTTCGCGGATGTTGCCTTCGGCCCGCCCCATCGCGCGCATTGGAAGCCCATAGAGCAGGACGCTCAAGACGACCCCCAGCGCGCCGAACCCAAGCATGAGGGTGATCGTGTTGCGCTGCAGCGCGCGCGTGGAGATGGCAACCCAAACTCGCCCCGCGACCTCACCGTCCACGATGATGTCGGCGCTGCGCCACAACGCCTCGAGCTTCGCGAGCGCCTCGATGTCATCGGCCGATCCACGAATCGGTACGCCGACCGCGTCGACCACCACGACCCGGTCGACGCCGGGA
>CAYGTG010001183.1:0-2912 GCA_964352485.1 uncultured Nannocystaceae bacterium
GGCGATGCGGGAGCTGGAGCACCGCGATCACGTCATGGCGCAGGAGGAGCACGAAGCCATGGTCGATGAGGCCGACTCCGGGGTCATGCAGCGCGACCAGGACAAAGCATCGAGCATCGCGCCGCAAGAGCAGCAGGCGCGGATCGACCGCAAGGACAAGGCCTACAAGTTCAAGCTGAGCCAGAACCAGCTCGAGGCGCTGTATGGCAAGGACAAGACCGCTCGGCGCGATACCGAGTCGGCGAAGGAATCCAAAGAGGTCGGTGTCTGGGAGAAACAGCGCGAGCGCTACCAGTCACCGCTGCAGAACTTCGTCCCCGAGGTGCAGCCAGGCAACCAGACCGCGCTGCGCAGCCGCAAGCATCCCTTCGCGCAGTACATCGCTCGCATCCACCGCAAGATTCACGAGGCGTATGCATGGGGCTTCCTCGAGCAGCTCGATGGCCGAGGTGCCAGGCACCCGCTCAACGACCGTGAGCTGTGGACTCGGGTCGAGATCGTCCTCAACAGCGACGGCACCCTCGACAAGGTGACGACCATCAAGCACTCCGGGAAGACGGCCTTCGACGCAGCGGCGCGAGAGATCGTGTTCGCGGCGGGCCCCTACCCAGACCCGCCAGAGTCGATTCGCAGCCCCAACGGAAAGATCTACATCCACTGGGCGTTTCACCGGGACAACCGAGCGTGCGGGACCTTTGGTGCTGACCCGTTCATCCTCGATGGAAGCGGGGTCGGTGGCGACCGACCCGATCCCAATCGAGTGGTGCGATCGGGCAAGGAAAACATGCGTCGGCTCAAGCGCAAGCCCAAGGCCTCGGGTCCGGAGGGCCCAGCCCGTCCCAAGGTCGGGGGCGGTGGCGGCGGTGGGCATGACCACGACCATGACCACGACAAGCATGCCAATCCCTCGGCGGACCCAACTCCGGCCCCCAGCCTGAGCGCGGACCCCGAGACGATGGCGGGCGACCCGGAGGCGCAGAAGCACGCCAACGCCTGGCTTGCCTACTTCCACAAGAGGGCCGTCGACCGGGTGGTTGCGAAGTCCTCGCTGCCGTTCCGTTCGGGCGACCAGGTGGTGGCGCGCACCCGCAACGAGCTCAAGGAGCTGGTGCGCACGATGGTGCAGGAGGCCGAGGGCAAGAAGCCCAAGAAGCCGAAGCTGTTCACCGCATCGGGACTGCGCAAGCTGTTCGGCTCGGTGCCGGCCGGGGTGAGTGAGGGCGAAGCTCGGGTCTACGGGCTGACGAAGATCGGCGGCGACTTCTTGATCCTGATCCTCGAGAAGAAGTTCGGCGCCTACAAGGTCGTCGGCATCACCCGCTGACCCGCCGGCCTACTTGCGGGTGATCGCGATCGACTCGAGCTTGATTGGCTCGTAGGGCCGATTGTTGCGGGCCGGGTTCACCTTGACCTTGGTGATCTGCTTGACCACCGAGGGGTCGCACTTGCCGAACACCGCGTGTTTGCCGTCGAGGTGAGGCGTGGGCTTGACGGTGACGAAGAACTGAGAGGTGCCCGTGTTGGGCTTTTCGCTGTTGGCCATCGACAAGCTGCCCTTCCATTTGTGGCGCAGCTTCTTCGGTTCGATCTCGTCGAGGATGACGTAGCCCGCGCCCCCTGAGCCTGAGCCCGACCGGTCGCCGGTTTGGGCCATGAAGTCGACCATGACCCGGTGCCAGACCATGTCGGCGTAGTAGGGCTCGCCTTCTCTCCAGGTGTCCGACTTCTTGTCGTACCAGGGGCGGGTGCCTCGGGCGAGTCCGACGAAGTTGGCGACGGTGAGCGGGGCGTCGTCCTCGAACAGCTCGCACTCGAACGCGCCCATCGAGGTCGTGACGGTGGCGGTGAGCTTGCCTTTGGTCGCATCGGCCAGCGACGCGTCCCCGGCGAAGGCGTCTTCGAGCGTGAACACGCCCTTCTTCGGGTCCCCCTGCGCTTCGGCGTATTCCTGCACCTCTTGCGGAGTCATGCCGCCGGGGGCGACCTGTCCCTTGCGGTACTTGAGCTTCTTGGCCGGCTCGGCGTCGAGCTCAGGCTCCGCATCGGCGGGGGCTGTCTCCTCTTTGGCCTCGGGCTTGGCCTGCGCCTTGGGCTCTTCCTTCGGCTTGCTGTCGCAGGCCGCGAGCAGGCACACACAGACGAGGAAGGCGCGAGTCGGCGTCATGCAACGCGAGTACCGAGGGAGGGCAGGGGGCGTCAACCTCGGGTGACTTCGACGTGGTCCAAAGTGGCGGGTTCGCCTCGGAGCACCGCCTGCTCCAGCTTGCGCAGCGTCGCCGGAGCGTCGCAGGAGCCGAGGACGGTGTGCGACCCGACGAGGTGCTTGGCGGGGCCGGTGGTGATGAAGAACTGGACGGAGCTGGTGTCGAGCTCTCCCACGCCCGCCATCGCCATGACGCCGGCGCGCCCGAAGTCGTCGCCGACCCCGATCTCGTCCTGCAGTAGAAAACCTCCGTCGGCCAGTCTTCCGCGTCGGCCCGTCTGCACGAACTGCCCCTCGATGGCGCGGTGCCAGGGAATGCCGTCGTAGTACGGGGCTTGGGCCCACGTACCGTCTTCGTCCCGAAACGGACGCAGTCCGCGGGCCAGACCCACGAAGTTGGCCACGGCCAGCGGGGCGTGCTCGGGCTCGAGCGTGCAGGTGATGGTGCCGGCGCTGGTCTGGAGCGAGGCCCGCAGCGTGCCGGCCTCCGCCAGGCCCGCCACCGCTTCGGAGTAGGGGAAGCGTCCTCCGTAGGGGTCTCCGAGCGTCTCGTTGGCGAGCTTGAGGTCTTCGTCGGCCGGGGGAAGCGGGCCCGGAACGCCGGGGGCACGGGCGCATGCCAGGCAGAGCAAGCACGGGAGCCAAAGGGCGCGAAGCGTCACCGCGGCACGCTACCTCAGCGCAGCTCCCTGGGAGCCTCGCCTGGGAC
>CAYGTG010001184.1:0-646 GCA_964352485.1 uncultured Nannocystaceae bacterium
TCCTCGGAGGTCGAGGCTACACCCAGCATTTGGTCCGGAGCGTGGCGCTGCCGGCCGGGGAAGCGACCGAAGCGACGCTGAGCAACTCGAGCGACGTCTGGGCCATCGCCAGCATCCCCATTGGCGGCCGGGTGTTCACGTTGATCGGGTCCGCCCCGCACGCCCGCGCCGAGGCGATGCTCACCGGGTTCGCCTTGCTCAGGCAGAGTTTCGCGCCCCTGGACGCGGTGGTTCCGGCGTTTGCTGCCGCGACGCTGCGTGTCGACGGCGCGACGCTTGTCGACAGCATCCGACTCGAGGCGCGCCTCGAAGCGACGTCGTTCCAAGGCGAAGGATGCCCGGTGACGAACACCCTTGCCGGCGCATCCACCTCCGCCGCCGGCGAGCGTCGAGCCTGGGCGATGCGAGGTACAGATCCAGCATGAGCTCGCCGCCGCGTCCTGGCCTGCGCCTCGCCCGGAGACCGGGTGTCCCGAAGGCTCGCGCTGGCGGCCTTGCTCGATGACGACGCCGGGCTTCACGCCTGGGGCCGCGATGCGGTGCTTCACCATCCCTCACGCGCCCTGCGGGACGCCAAGCATCTGATCCCGATGGAGGTCCCGCTGTCGGCGCCGGACTACTTTGACCGCACCGAGACCGGCCCGCG
>CAYGTG010001184.1:656-2906 GCA_964352485.1 uncultured Nannocystaceae bacterium
GGTGAAGCACCGCATCGCGGCCCCAGGCGTGAAGCCCGGCGTCGTCATCGAGCTTGGCTTGGCCCTGCCCGAGATCAACGCCCGCCGCTGGGTCGCCACGCTGATCGCCAGCGGCAAAGAGGACGCGACCCAAGACGGGTGGGTCATCGCCTCGCAGCAGCCCGCGCTGGTCGGGACAACGCAAGCCTACGACACCGCGGTCTTCGGCCCGCCGGGGCTCGCGTTCCTGGCGTTCGACGTGCTGGAGGTGACCGAGCCCGCCACCTATGCCAAGGCGGTGCGCGCCCGCTTCGACGCCATCGATCCCAAGACCCTGCCCAAGGAGCGCCGCTGGGAAACCCGCTCGTTGGGCTACGGCCTGGTGGAACTCGGGCAGCCGCAGGACGGCCCACGTCTGCGCGCCATGGCCAAGCGCTTCGACGACAAGGAAGAGTCGCACCAGAACATCGCCAAGATGCTGCGCCGGTTCAGCGACTGGCATGTCAACGTGCTCGCCGGCAGCACCAAGAACGCCGAGTCGTTCAACCCCGCCCAGCGTGCGCTGGCCCGAGACGCAACGACACCACGCTCGGCCGACGTCCTGGCCAACACCCCGCTGCCCAACCTCTTGCCCACGCGCCACTGGACGTTCTCTCGGGTCGCCTCGCCCGGTCTGTTCGCCAGCACCGTGCTCGACCTGACCCAGCGCCTGGACCCCGGAGACCCAACCCAGCGCCTGATGGTCGACCGCGCGGTCGAGTCGATGCGCCAGGCCAACGGATTCGATGCGCTGCTCGAAGGTGGCGGCTTGGATCTTTCAGCGCCGATCGAATGCGCCAACATGGCGGGCGACAGCGGCTTCGTCTGCGCCGCGACGGTGCGCGACCGCGACGCGTTGCTCACGGAGTTGGGTCGACGCGGCTACGACTCCGACGCGGGCTTGGCCATCGTCCTGCGCCTCTCCAACGGCGCCGGACTGCTCCCGGTGGCGCTGAGCATCCTGCCGGCACTCCTGCACGATCTCGTGTACCAGGAGCCCGCCAAAGAAGACGAAGAGCGCGAGGACCCGGCCGAGCGTCGCACCGAGCGATTCCGGCACCGCAAGCGCATCGCGGGGCACGAGCTGCACTACTACGCGATCATCGACGCGCAGACCTCGTCGATCGGGACCGACGCCGAGCGCTACCTCTTTGTCGGCGACCGGGTGCTGGTGTTCTCCAACGACTTCATGGCGCGCCGCGTGTTGTTCGAGCCGGATCCTGGCACCACGAGCCTGGGCCAGGACCCGGAGTTCGTCTCGCTGACCAAGGGCTGGAACGACGGAAGCGCGCTGCAGGCGGCCTTCATGGGGATGAGTTCGCCCATCGACGACGCCAGCGTGGCCAGCGAAGTCGTCGCGGACGGCAAGGGCATCGCGTTCCGCTACTCGGCCACCACCGACGCCGAGATCGGCGACATGACGAACGCGCAGGCCCACCTGCCACCGGGAGCCGTCAGCACGCTGGTGGTCGGGTACCCCAAACAAGACAAGGACGACGACGACCTGCCCGAGCTCACCGAGCTCGAGCTGGCCGACGGCGACGTGTCCCCGCCGGCCCAGCTGCTCGCGCGCAGCACCGGGGCGGCGTTCGGCTGGTATCCCGCGCCTGGCGATGGGCTGTGGAAACGATGGGTGCTGGCGCTCCCCTCCAGCAAGACCCTGCGCGCGGCCGCGACGAAGGCCGGAGCCCGAAGCCCCACCGCGACGCCCAAGAAATCCCGCGCGGGCTGGTGGTACGGCGCGTCCGACGGCCTGGTCCTGATCGCGAGCACCGAAGATCTCCTGCGCATCGCCCTCGCCGCTGCGCCCGGGGTCACCGGCGGTCCCTACCTGCTGGGCCGCGGGACCTTCGATGGCGCGCGCGCGTCCAAGGTCGTCGCAAAGCTGCCCTCCACCGCGGCGGATCTCGAACGCGTCATCCTCCGCTTCTTCGCCGGAGCGGTCGGGCTGGTGGAAGACGTCGGGTTTACCGCGACGTGGGATCCATCCACCCGCGTGGGCAGCATGCAGGGGCGCATGTCCTTGCGCCTTCAGGACCGCGACGCCAGCGAGGTGGTGGACCAGTGGCTCGCCTCCGCCCGGTTCCGCAACGCCGCCGCCCTGCCCCGCCCTCTCACCCGAGCCGAGACCCGCGGCACCCTGCGATTCAAGCTGGCCGTCGGCAACGCCCAGACCTTCGTCGACCAGTCGGTCTACCCCTCGGCCCGGGCCTCCGCCCGGGTCCTGGACGA
>CAYGTG010001185.1:0-2897 GCA_964352485.1 uncultured Nannocystaceae bacterium
GAATCGACGTTTGGTGGGGAATCTGAGGAGTCCTCGAGCGCGAACCGCTCGTTGGGCCGCGCCGCGCCGCTGGGCGCGATGGTCCTCATCGGGTGTCTCGTAGCGAGCTTCAATTCGATTCGCCGCACGGGAATCGTGCTCATGACCATCCCGCTGGCGTTGCCGGGGATTGTTCCAGGCCTTCTCCTGGGCGGTCAGCCCTTTGGCTTCATGGCGCTGCTGGGCGTGATCGCGCTCGTTGGGGTCGTGGTCAACAACGCGATCGTCTTGATCGACAAGATCGACCGTCTTCGGCGTAGCGGGTTGGCGGCGGCTCAAGCCGTGCCTCGCGCGGTCGCGAGTCGAACGCGGCCCATCCTCCTGACCTCGTTGACGACCGTGGCAGGACTTGTGCCGCTTGCGACCTCTTCGTCGAGACTCTGGCCCCCGCTGGCCTGGCCGATGATGACCGGCCTGGTCGCCTCGACAGCGTTGACGCTGCTGGTGGTTCCCGCGCTGTACCGGATCCTGTGCCGATAGATGCGGGAGCTGCCGCATCGCTCCGACGCCGAGTGACATTTTTGGGGATCGAAGAAGGAGTCTCCACGACCATGAACCCGTCGCCTGTTCTGGAAGCAAACATGTCCGTCCTCATCCTGAATCGAATGCCACTCGCGCGGTACCCGTACTCCAAGTGGCTGGCGGACGGCGGCCAGCGCCTCCACTTGCTCACTCACTCGGGGAAACTCGAGCGATTCGGGGAAGCGCTCCCGGTCGACGACTATGCCAGCGCGCAGGCGTTCGACAACTACGACCACAGCGGGGAAGTCGAGTTGGCGGCCCTCGAAATCGCAAAGCGCGAGACGATCACCAGCATCATCGCCCAGGGCGAAAACGACCTGGAGCGTGCCGCTCGGTTGCGCCGACAGCTAGGGTTGGCCGGACAGGACGAGGCGAGCGCTGAGGCGTTTCGAGACAAAGCTACGATGCGAGCGAAAGCTCGCGAAGGAGGGGTCAGTGTCCCTGATTGGGTCGTGGTGGACAGCACCAAGACCATGGCCGATTTCGTCGCGCACCATGGCTACCCCGTCGTCCTCAAGCCGCGACGTGGCTCTGGCTCCATCGGTGTGACCATCATCCGCAACGACGACGAACTCCGCGTAGCGTTGGCCGCGGGGACAACGGACCCCTTGCGGTCCGAGCCGTTTTTTCTGGTCGAGCGGTTTGTGGAGGGCATCCTCTATCACGCGGACGGGCTGGTGCTGGACGGCAAGCCCATGCTGATCTGGCCCTCGAGCTACGCCAAGGCCTCTTGCTCGTTGGACTACCGGACACGCGAGGGGGACTCAATTGCGAGCTTCATCTTGGACCCCCAAAACTCAATGACGAAGCGGCTACAGGACTTCACGGCCGAGGTGCTTGAGGCCCTCCCGACCCCGCGGCACACGGCGTTCCACGCGGAGATCTTTCACACGCCGGACGACCGCCTGGTGCTCTGCGAAATCGGCAGCCGGACCGGTGGCGGCCGGATCGTAGACGGGCTTGCTGCGGGCTTCGACATGAGCCTCGCCGCTGAGTGGGCGCGGGCAGAGTGCGGGCTTGCCCCAGCAGACGAGCGGCTCCCCTGTGACGCTCTGCTGCGACCGCGCCGGCTGTCGGGGTGGGGGAACATTGCGCCATCGGCCGGTCTGCTTGTCTCTGCTCCAGAGGAGTGTTCGCTCCCTGGGTACCGTGAATTCAGTCTCCATGCGCGCCCTGGCGAGCTTCTCGATGATCCCCAGTCCGTCGTTGACGTGGTCGCAAGCTTCGTCTTCTCGGCAGACAGCGAGGCGGAGGCCGATGAAAAAGTGGGGGCGTGCCGACGATGGTTCTGGGACACCGCCGATCTGCGGCAGCCGTCTGAACTGCGTTCGTCGCTGTAGTGCGCTTCGGCGATCACCCAAGACAAGCGAGGAACAGTACCTTGAACACGCAACCCACCGGTCTCCGATTCGCGTCGACTCTGACCGCGGCACACGAGGTGCCGCCGACTCCTGTAGGCTTTGGGCAGGAGGGGCGTGAGCAGGCCCAAGCGTTTCGCCAAGGGCTGGATGAGGCGCTTGCGATTCATCGCTCTATCGATCAGGTGACATCGCCCCAGACCCTGCGAGAGCTCCTGCCCAGATTCTCTGACTCGCAGATTTCGGCCGTTGGTGCCAGCTGGCCCAAGTATCTGGATCTTCTGCGCAAGGAGATTCTGCCCCACGCCGTCGATGTGAACCATCCACGGTGCATTGGGCACATGACTTCTCAGCTGCCGCCCCTGTTCGCCGAGATTTCACGGCTTTTACCGCTGCTCAACCAGAACGTGGTGAAAGTAGAGACGTCGAAGGTTCTGACGCTTATCGAACGTCAAACCCTGGCGCAGATGCATCGGCTATTTTACGATCGTTCGGACCGCTACTACCGCCGGGTTCTTGGCGAGGCCGGTCCCCCAACAGGAATCGTGACCTCTGGCGGGAGCTTGTCGAACATCACTGCCTTGTGGATCGCCCGCAACAGGGTTCTCGCGATGGACGACTCGATGGGGCTCCCCGAAGCGCTGGAAGCCCAGGGAGCTCGTAGCGCGGCGGTCCTTGTCTCCGGTCTCGGCCACTACTCGCTCAAGAAGGCCGCTTCCGTCCTTGGCATCGGCCAGCGGAATCTGATCCGAGTTCCGGTCAAGCCGGACGGTTCCATGGACGTCGACGCTGCGCGCAGCATCGCCGACGAGTGCGAGCGGGAGCGGCGTCGGGTATTCGCGATCGTTGGGATTGCCGGCAGCACGGAAACCGGCGTCATCGATGACCTCGGCGCGATCGCGGAGCTTGCCGGCGAACGAGGTTTCCATTTTCACGCCGACGCAGCGTGGGGAGGTCCACTTGCGTTTTCGCAGACAC